>JAEWUR010000350.1 GCA_023397045.1 Planctomycetota bacterium | reverse complement strand
TTCGCCGATTCAATCCCTTGGCGTCGGGATCGTCGACTTCCGGCGCGCCAACCTTCGTGGTCACAATAAAGCGGTCTCGACGTCCTCGCATCGCCCGGCCGAGAATCCGTTCCGACTCGCCGTCTTGATAGACATTCGAGGTGTCGAACGCATTGCATCCAACCTCCAACGCCGCATCGATCGTCGCGAGGTAGACCGACTCATCGGCTTGTCGACGAAACACCGTCCCGAGCGAGAGTCTCGATAGGCGAAGGTCCGATGATCCGAGATTGTTATATTGCATGATTCATCCGGCGTTAGGCGGCGTTATGATACCCGCCATCGCTGTTTTAATCCAGTTCAGATGCGACCGAGGCGGTTCGGAGTAGTTGAAAAACCAGACAGCGTCGGCGCCGTTCTCATCGGCTGCTTGGATGCACTCCCGAAGCCGTTCCGGGCTGGTAATCGCCGAAGCCTGATTCGGATAATCGCCTCCAAGCCGAATTCCGATCCGAAGTTTTTGATACGGGGCGACTTTTTGACGCGCCTCGCGCGTTTGGCGAGCGATTTCCTCCGGCGACTTCCCATAGGCAGCATCCAGAACCATATCATAGGCCGAAAAACTAGACATGCCTTCCAACTGAACGCCCGAGGTTCGCAAATCCTCTTTCACTTCGCTCAACAACGATGCGACTTGCTCGTCCAGCACGGCCAGATAGTCAGCCAGCATCGGGTGTGCATCGAGAAACTGTGTATAGTTCTCCGGCATTCCACGAGGTCGATCGGGATAGGCGGCCAAATAGGCTTCCAGGTGGTCCCGAACGGACTTTTGCACGGCTTGGGCATGGATGCCGGCTGCTTCGGCCCGGGCAATGTCGTGCTCCGAGAAGCTGATATCGAACAGTTGCACTTCCAGCGGCCCCAGTGGCATCAATTCCCGTTCGTGGTGATGACCGTGCCGCCGTCCTCGATAGTTCGGCGCTTCGAGGAAAAGCGACTGCACCGGATATTTCGTCGACAAGTCCTTGGCCAACGCCCGAACATAAGTCCGCACCGCCGGACTGGCGGGACAAAGGGCGTTCGGATAGGAATCGCCGAATGCGTTACGCACCGTATGCTCGGGATGTTGAAGTCCCAAGGGCGTGTTGTGGTTGCAAATCGTCCAGGCGGTCAAATGCAACCCAAAATCGGCGGATCGACGCCCGACCTCGGCAAACCAATCCGTGCCCGCGGCAATCCGCGCTACCCGGGGTTTCAGCGGCGTCGCCTCGTACATGGACGCCGTCGGATGAAAATAGGCCGCGCCGTCCTCCGGCATCAAGCATTTTCGCCGAGGGTTATGCGGCAACAAAAACCAGCCGGCGTGATAGATGCTCGCAAAATACAAACGTGTGATTCCCGAATCGGCGAGGAACCCAAGCACCGGCTCGATTCCCTCGTCACGAAAATCCCACGCAAAGATACAGATGGCTGCGTCATAAATCATGGTAGTACATCAATTGCGGCTCCTTCCAGCCATTATCGTCATCGTGCGACCGGTTCGATTCCCTTCGGGGTAATCCGAATCAATTGTGCCAGCAGCGGCATGTCCCGATTGGCGTTCATGTAGGTGCATAACAGCATGTCGGGCTCGACTTCGGTGATGGTGCCCATTGCCCAAACGGGAAAGTCAATGATGGTCCCTTCGTCCCAATTCAAGCCGTCGTCGCGGCTAATGTTGACCGAATACTGCGGATAGCGATGGGCAACGACGATCGTTCCGGATTTGGTCCTGGCCATCGACTGCGCGTAGCCGGGGAACGTCGTTCGCGCCGCCGCATCCCATGTGGCGCCGGCATCCTCCGACCAGCACTGCCACATTGTTTCGCTATAGATGGGCCGAACCAATGTCATCACGCGGTTTCCAATGGCCACTCCGGTCGGCTCGGTCAGATCGAGCGAGCCGGCAATCGAACCACGGGTAATATCCCACCAGGAGGGTCGATCCAATTCGATCGGGGCCGACCAGCTTTTTCCGCCGTCCGTACTGCGGATCACAAACGCCTTGCAATGATTGGAACTCCACGTTGCAATATGCGGCTTTGCCGGCCACTCCTCCATGTCGCTGCCGTACAGAAACCGCAACAAGGTTCCATCCTCCGTCTGGATAAGTGGACCATAAGGAACCAGCTTGGCAGGACTTTTCGGCCAACCTTCGGCTACTTGTGAGGCGACCGGGTCGGACCAGTCGACGCCGTTGTTCGTCGATTCGGCAATGCTGATTTCCGGTATCGCTTGCTTCGTGACCGTTCGGTCTTGATACAACTGAACGATCAACCGCCCGTCGGCAGTGCAAAACATCGAGTTGCCATAGTCCGTCACCTTGCCAAGCTTTTCCGGAAGCGTTTCGGGCGGTTGCCAAGTGCGTCCCTTGTCCTTCGATCGGACCAACTTGTCGCTGGCCGCCAGCAGAATGTCGCCATTCGGCGCGATGCACCCGCTTGGCATCTCGGTGCTGCTTAAACCAACTTCAAAACGCGGAGGCGAGACCATCGACGCCCCGCTCCATGTTTTCAACGGCTGTTTTTTCCCGGAAATGCTGATGTCGCGGAAAGAATACCAGCCATAGCCTCCCATCCCGATCGCGCCATGCTTGTACGTGTCATCACGAACTTCCGTCGCACGCCGGCCATCCACCCACAGTGCCATGTTCGGGCCCTTGGCCTCCAACCGCACGCGATACCAACGATCGACTTCGCTGGGAACGCCCGGCACATAGGCCATTTTCATGTTTCGCAAGTATCCGTCGCCATCGGCCTTCACAAGTTGTATCCAAAAATGCTTGGCCCGTAACTGCTGCCCGCCCCAAGACACATAGGCCATGTAAAAATGATTCATGTCCCTGGCCCGAAAGATCAGTCCCGCCCCACCTGTTCCAGTTTCTCGGTAATTCCCATTCAGGTCGAACTCGGCCGTGAAATCGTCATAACTTTCCTTCGTGAAAAACGCCCGACTGTGCAAATTCGATTGATCCGGCGGTTTGATCACGCCATCGGCCGCTTCGGTCCACGCCCCATTGGTAAAATGCCAACCGCTGCCGTCGCCGATCTTCAACGGGGAAACGTCGCCGGTCATGGATGCGAATCGGAATGGCTTTGAGATCGTGGAATATCGTGCTTTGTTGTCAGGGGATGTCGACAAAATAATCTTCTCGTTGCCGACTCGCTTGATCCAATCTGCCGTCCAGCCGACCGTCTCGGGATCGTCGTTGATCGTCAGAAAAACAATGCCTTGAATCCGCCCGGCACGGGCTAGCTTTAATGCGGTTTCACATTGTTGTTTCAGCAAATCCATCGGCATCCGTCGCACATCGCCATAGTCGTACATGTACAAGCCAAGCATGATAGGCTTGCCCGGAAACTCTTTTTCGCAATGAGCGACATACTCCTCCATGTGTGGAATATCCTTGGCATGCCAAACCCAAAGACTGATCCCGTCCAACTCCTTGATGTAGTCGTTGACCTTTGGACGGTCGAAACTCATCGTATAGAGCACGCCCCAGAGCTTTAGGGCGGCAAGTTTCCCATCCATCGACTGGCGGATTTGTTTGATATGTTCGGGCTTGAAGCCCTTATCCACGGCAATCGTGCTCATATCGTCTAGCAACAAGCCTTTGACCTGTGGATACTTGTCAACCAATTTGCGAATCTGGGCAAGACGCTGCGCGTAGACAAACGGCGGTCCCTCGCCGCTATCGGGCATGATTTCCCAAATCAACTGCTGCAAATTAGCGACTTCGCGTGTCAGTGCATCCGCCTGCTGGTCATCGTTGGGTACACCTTGACCAGCGAGAATTACATTGGACACTCCAAGCAGTTCGGCCCTTTGTGCAGGACTGGCCGATGCAAATGTGGCTAATGCATGTTCTCCGGGCGCAACCATTTCCGGATTTCCCCAGGCCCAGAAAAGGTCGCGAACTTCCACCGATTGCCCCGCAGCCATTTGGAACATGCAAAGACTCGATATCGCAACCAGCTCAAACGACAATTTCAAAAGATTTGTCATGTTTTTTCTCTCTTGTTCCAAAATGTGCGAATCAAACATGCATGCGAGATAGAGCCGACCGACGCCTTCTTTATAACCAACCCGCATCATCTTGTCAACAGTACGACATATTGTATGCATGATCGCTGGCGAATGCCGCACCAATGGGTGGGTCGGCGACGCGCGAGCTGGAAACGCCAATGACCACAAAATGAAAGTGAAACCAAACGATTGATGTT
>JAEWUR010000312.1 GCA_023397045.1 Planctomycetota bacterium | reverse complement strand
GCGTTGATCGCCAGCGGCGTCTGCAATTTCTGGCTTACGCCGAAGACGACGATTTCGGGAATCTGGCTGCGCGTGACGTGGATCATCGGCGGCCCGGCCACGTCAAGCACGTGATACTGGAACTGGCCGGCGAGCGACTCGCCCTTGACCAACGGATCGGCCTTGTTGCCGGCCCACAACGCGCGAAACGCTCCGTAGCGAGTCTCGGCACTCGAGGAACTGAGCAACTCGCGAAGCTGTTCGTAGGCGGCATACTCCTGCATGGCGCTCAACGCGGTCAAGGCATAGACGCGAAAGGCAGGCTGATCGCGGGCGATTTCACCCAACGGTTCGGCCGCTTCCCGTCGATCGAGATACGCCAACGCCTCGGCGGCATAGAAACGGACCTCGGGATCCTTCGACGCAACGCCTTTCAAGAGCGTGTCGACGCCTTCGCCGCCGATCGCCTCGAGTTGGAGCGCGGCCTCGGCCGAGGTCATCGGCTCGAGTAGTTGGTTCTGCAGTTCGCCGAGGCGTTCCATCCGCTCGGGCGCCGTTTCGCTGATCGAAATCGCACGCACCACCTGCACATACCGACCGATGTTGTCCTTGTAGCGCGGATGGACGACCAAATCGATCAATTCGTCGGTCTTCGCCTTGGCGACGCCCGTTTTAATGCCGTTCTCGAAGGTGTTGAAGCGTTTGTTGACCGCGTTGGCAACGCGGGAACTATTCATGACGCTCTGGTGTCCGGGCGTGAGCACAAGGCCGAGCGTACGTGATTTCAACGCAAGTCCGCCGCCGAGAATTCGACCGCGGCACGACATGATACGGTCCTGCTTCGGGTCGGCCGTCGGATCGACCATGACGGCGCCTTTGGCCAGCGCCAATCGGTTGCCGCGGTGGACTTGATTGCCGAGGACCGCCGTTTCGGTCAGATCAGCTTCGAGCAGAAAACCGCCTCGCAGGCTCTTGGTTTCGCTCTGCGACGGTACGCGAACTTCGATGTCAAAACGATCGCCCTTCTGGATGCCCGGCCGCAATACGCCGCGCAACAGGACCAGCGACACGTCGCCCGAGGCCAACACGGCGTTGGGATTGCTCACGCCGTGGATCTGCATCTCGTCCATCAACAGCGAACGTTGCGGAGACGGCGCCGGATCGCTGCCGGTGCCGTGCAGGCCGGTCACCAATCCGACGGCCTCGATCTGCACCGAGTGCATGCCGGTCGGCACGGCCAGATCGCCGATCAGTCGGGCAGGCGTTTCTTCAAGATTCAACTCCGGTTCGTCCGGGCTCTGCGAACGCATATTCAGTCCGCCAAGCCACGAGCAGCCGCCAAAAATCACTGCACAGCATCCGAGCAATGCAAGACGTTTCATGCTTCCTTGCACTCCGCCTTGGAGGAAATTGATTTCGAGATTCGATTTCGCGACAAGAATATCATCCCCGCCGGCATCCTTGCCGATGGTTCAGAGAGCCACGCAGGGGCGAACGATAGTGATTTGGCCCGACCAGGTCAATAGGAAGGTTGCCTGGGAATCTGGGCAATATAGGCTTTTTCACTACCCAGTTGGCGCATCCCCCAGAGGGCAAACAACCCACCAGCGGGGACTCGCCCGGGATTAGGCCGATCCGCGATGCCAAAATTGTGGCAAAGGACCGCTTGCGAGAGCCACGCGATGCTTTTATACTGATGTGTTTCCTAGACTTAAAGAATCCCCGACCTTCGCCGTGCGGTGTCGGTACATTAGTCGAATATCCAGCGAGGAGTGTGCTCATTATGACGATGGACAAAAGCCTTCAGGTACGACAGGGTCTGGCCCGGGCCCGAAGCGTGTTGAGCCGCGCCGAGCGGATTCAACGTCTCAAGACGGCCGATCGGTGGCAGGAAGGCAACAGCCCGTTCGGATTGGCCAAGGTCCGGGTCTACAAGCTCGCGATCAAGAAGAAGAAAAAGAAGAAGGAAGAGGAAGAAGGCGAAGGCGCTGCTGCTTCGGGCGATGCCAAGAAGGACGTCGCCAAGAAGGAAGTCGCCAAGAAGTAACCTCCTCGGCCTTCGAGCTGGCGTGGGATCCGCCCTGCGGACCCATGGGTTTTGGACGTATTGTGTGCCACTGGCTTCGCCAGTGCTGGTTTTTGGCCAAATTCGGGCACGGGCAAAGCCAGTGGCACGCATCGGATAATGTCACATCTGCGTGGCGGGCGCTGCTTCGGATCATCCATGCGAGTTCATCTGGAATACGGTCGGGCGGGACTGGAAGTGGAATTGCCCGACCGAAACGTCGTCGGGTGCCTGCAATACCGATCGGCTGAACCGTTGGCCGATGCCGACGCCGCGGTCCGCGAGGTCCTCGCGAAACCGACCGGTACGCCGTCGCTCGCCGACCTTGCGCGAGGCCGTCGAGATGCCTGCGTGGTCATCAGCGACGTCACCCGACCGGTGCCCAATCAGGCGATATTGCCGCCGATTCTCGAAACGCTCGAAGCGGCCGGCATTCCGCGGCAGAAAATCCTGATTCTCATCGCGACCGGAATGCACCGGCCAAACGTCGGTGAAGAATTGGTCGAAATGATCGGCCCGTTCATCGCCGAAAACTACCGCGTCGAGAATCACCACGGACCGATTCGCGACGAGCACACCCACCTGGGCGAAACAACCCGGGGAACGCCCGTCTGGATCGACTCTCGCTACGTCGAGGCCGATCTGAAGATCACGACCGGACTGATCGAGCCGCATTTCATGGCCGGTTTTTCGGGCGGGCGGAAGTTGATCTGCCCGGGCCTCGCGGCTCTGGAAACCGTGAAAATCTGGCATGGCCCCGATTTTCTCGAACACCCGAACGCGAAAAACGGATGCCTGGATGGCAATCCCGTCCATGAAGAAAACACCGAGATCGCCCGGATGGCCGGCTGCGATTTCATCGTCAACGTGGTGATCGACGCCAAACGGCGAATCCTCCGCGTCGTGGCCGGCGACATGGTGGCCGCACATCTCGAAGGCGTCGCTTACGCCCGAGGCCCCGTCACCGCCACGCTGCCCGAGCCCGTCGACATCGTCGTGACCTCATCGGCCGGGTATCCGCTCGACACGACGTTCTACCAATGCGTCAAGGGCATGGTCGCCGCGATGCCGATCGTGAAGCCCGGCGGCACGATCATCCTGGCCGCCAGCCTCAGCGAGGGAATCGGCAGCCCCGAGTTCCAGAAGGTTTTTAGCGACCATCCGACGCTCGACGGGTTCATGGAAAAAATTCTCGCCAAAAGCTACTTCGTGATGGACCAATGGCAGGTCGAAGAATTGGCCAAGGCCAAACGCCACGCCAAGGTGAAGGTGGTCAGCGACGGATTGCCGGCCGAAACGCTGCGGCGGCTCCACGTCGAGCCGGCCGAAACCGTCGAATCCGCCGTCGCCGAGTCGCTGAAAGAGTACGGCGACGATGCCACGATCGCCGTAATCCCGAAGGGCCCCTACGTCCTGGCCGAGGTTGCCCCAAGTTAGGCCGCGTCACGGATATGCCTAGCTCGTAGCTCTGGCCTTGTTGGCGTTTCCGTTTTCGGCCTGCGTGATCAAGGGCAGCTCGACTTGGATTTGCGTGCCCTTGCCGGGCGCCGAGTCGATTGCGACCGTTCCGCCGAGCAGTCGGGCACGCTCGTTGATTCCGCGCAATCCGAAATGTCCTTCGGGCGTCTGCGAGGAAGTGAATCCGATGCCCCAGTCGCGCACGTTGACGACGACGCGATGATCCTGTTGACGCAATTCGACGCGGACTTTTTCGCTGCGACTATGACGTCGGGCGTTGGTGAGGCATTCCTGGATGATTCGGTACAACGCGCTTTCGATCGGCGGCGCCAAGCGTTCGAACTCCTCGTCATGGACGAATTCGATCTCGGGGCCTTCGTGTTTCTGTTCTTCGGCGATGAGGTATTCGACGCCCGCGACGATGCCGGATTCGTCGAGCACCGGGGGACGCAGTCCGCCGATGAGCCGTCGCGTTTCGGCCATCGCCTCGCCCAGCAAGTGGACGCCCTCGGCGCACAATTTCTTGGCCATTTCCGGATCGCGGTTGAGCGTCAACTCGGCCGATTGCAGTTTGAACATGGCGCCGGTCAGTTGTTGCGCCAGACCGTCGTGGATCTCGTAGGCGACGATTTTGCGTTCGCGTTCGTGCAGGTCGAGCATCTCGCGAAGCAATCGCTGTTCGCGCTGGATCGCATCTTCGGCGCGTTTTCGGTCGGTGATATCACGGCCTTCGGGAATCAGGAAAAGGACGTCGCCGGAGTCGTCCTTGACGGGTTTGAGCGAGAAATCGACCCAATGCAA
>JAEWUR010000334.1 GCA_023397045.1 Planctomycetota bacterium | reverse complement strand
TTTTCAAACCATACCCCAGCGTTTGCGCAAATACCACTCGATAGCGAGCAGGCCGACGAGTGTCAGGAAGAATGGCCACGTATCCCAGAACGTTTTCTTCGTTTCGCGCTGGACGTCGAACCGCTGGCTTTCGTCCAGAAGTTGTTGGAGCAGGTCGGGCAGTTGCTCGGGCGCGAGCGACCGCCCGCCGGTCATCGCGGCGAGGCTCTCCATCATCGAGGCGTCGGCCGATGCGTTGTCCAATTCGAGGTCCTGTTGATAGACAAGGAACCTCGCCCGGGCCGTCCCGAGCGGATTGTCCTTCGCGTGGGCCTCGACCTCGATGGCGAAATCGCCGGCCGTCTGCGTGTCGCGGAACGAACCGGCCATCTGATCGCCTTGGCGAACCAACGGCAACGGACGCCGCGCGCCGTCGGGCATGACCACTTCGGCCTTGAAGGTGACGTCGGCCAACGGTTCGCCGGCCGGTCCGTTCGCGCCGACGGTGAACTCGACGCGTTGCGAGGGCGCGAAGCGGCGCTGCGCCAGGCGGATCCAGACCGAGCCCTCCTGGGCTTGATCCTTGCGTGCCAACCAGAGCACGACCTGACGCCAGAACCGTTTGAACGTGGCCTCCTGTCCATGCATCCACCAGCGCCAGGTCGAATCGCCGGCGAAGGCCATCACCCGGCCGTTGCCATAACTCTGGGCGACCAGCAGCGGTTTGTCCGGACCGGCGGCGGCCAACGCCACCGCGCCCGGCGCGAGATCGTGGAACTTGTTGGCGCCTTCCAGCGGCGGCAACTGCGTCCAAATCTTGACGTTCTCGTTCCGATCGCCGGCCATCATCAGCGCGAAATGTTGCAGGCCCAACGACGTCGGTCGCATCGCCAACGGACCGGGCCAATGCAGATCGGTGCGGACCGGATCGTCGGGCTGCTGGCGTTCGAGCCGGTCCATGCCGACCGGCAGCACGGCTTTCAACGGCGTCTCGCCGTATCCGCCGGGCCCAAAACTCTGGAACCCGCCGAGCATGATCAAGCCCGCTCCGCCGTCGACGCATTTATTGAGCGCGGTCAACTCGTCCTTGGTGAAGGCCGACGAATCGATGTCGCCGAGGATATAGACGTCGTACTTGCCCGGGGCAAATCGCTCGGCCAAGTCGGCCGGCCGGCTCGTTGCGTCGCGCGGATCGATCCGGAGATAGTCGGTCTTGATGTCGGGCGACGATTCGAGCGCGCGGCGAATGAACTTTTGTTCGACGCGCAGCGCGCCTTCGAGATACAAGACGTTCAGCCCGCCCTTGAGCACCTGGACGAACGTGCTAAGCCGATTGTTGGTGGTGACCAATTCGCCGGACTGTTCGGCCGCTTCGAGCGTGAGCCGATACTCGCCGGGCTGTTCCGGTACATAGCTCAGCGCGATCGGCAACAACTGGCCGTCGCTTGCGGCCTTGATGGTCTGTTGGGCGACGACTTCCATCTTGCCTGGCGAGGTCTCGAACAGCACGCGGACCGGAATGTCGACGTTCACATAGCCGTCGACGCGGATTTGACCGTCGATGGCCAACTGGTTTTTCACGAAAACCGTCGGACTAACGACCAGATCCTTGACGGCCACGTCTTTCGCCTGGCCCAGGCCCCGCGATTGGCCCAGCGGCAGCGCGAACATCGGGTATCCGAGGTGCTTCAACCGGACGGCGGCAGTCTGCGGCGGCAGGTCGCGCGGGGCATAGGCCCGTTGCGCGCCGTCGCTCAGAAGCAGCACGCCCAAGAGCCGTTTGCCGGCCTCGCGGCGCAAGACGTCCTCCAATGCGGCTCCGATGGCGGTCTCCTTGCCCTCCGGCTTTTCAGGCAATGCGATCGCGCCATTTTCGGCGACCGCCTCGTGCAGGTCGGCGTCGAAGGTGTAGGCCTTCAACTCGAAGTCGCGTTGCAGCCGGGCGAAATCGGACGACGCATCGGTCACGGCCTCGCGCAGGGCGTCCCATCGCGTCTTGTTGCCGACCGCGTCGGGCACCGACATGCTTCGCGACTGATCGGCCAGCACGACCAGCGTGGCCGCCTGCTTCTCGGTCTGGGTGTAGATCAACGTCGGGCGGAGCATGGCCAGGATGACCATCGCAATGACCACCGCCCGCAGGATCGCCAGCGCCGCCCTGCCCCACGGCCTCGTCTTTTCGCGACTTGGCCCGAACCACATCAATCCCATCAGCACCAGCGCAACGACGGCGACCAACAGGTAGCTGTCGAAGACGGGATAGAAGGAAAGGTGGAACATGTTGCGAGGGGCTAGGGGTTAGGGGCTGGGGATTAGGGATGTTTAACATGGAATCCGATCGCGCGTTTGTCTTTTGGTTCTGGCGGCTGCATCAGTTGCCGCAGGGCATCGAAAACGACTTTGAACTGGCTGTCGTACTTCTTTTCCAACGCTTCGACCTTTCTCGCCAGATCGGCGTGCGAGGAAAGCATCTGTCGCAATCGCACGAAGGCCCGCATAATCTCGATATTGACCGATACCGCCCGAGAACTTCGCAGAACGCTCGACAGCATGGCGACACCCTGTTCGGTGAAGGCATAGGGTGCGTACCGGCGACCGCCCCGGGAACTTGAGGTACCAAGTTGGCACCTCAAATGGTCGAACTCCTCGGAAGACAATTGGAACATAAAATCCGACGGAAACCGGTCAAAATTGCGTTTGACGGCCCGCACCAAGAACTTCGTCTCAACCCCGTACAATAACGCTAAGTCTTTATCCAGAATGACTTTCTGGCCTCGGATCACAAGAATCGAACGCTCGATTTGTTCAACAGGAATCAAGGAACGGTTGTCTGCCATCATGATTTTCCTTGTCGCAACACCCCCGCCCAAGGGCTGGTTATCCAAATCTTGAGGTCGCCAATTGCGACCTCAAGATAGCGAGATCCTATCGATTCTCCGATACCGGCGGTGGGTTATTCCTTATAAAATCGGTTGGCAACGAGCATCTCGAAGGCCAGCAGGATCGCAACGAGGACGATCAGCGGCGGGAACAGCTCTTGGCCGACGCGGCCCAGGCTGATGTCGCGGTCGATCTGTTCGCGCGTCCGGGCGAGGCGATATTTGACCGGACCAAAGATCAGGCCCAACTCTTCGTCGTTCAATCGGTCGAGCTGGGTTTGGTCTTCGGCATAATTGACGCTGAATCCGAGATCGACGCCCGAGGCGCCGCCGGCCTGAAGCCGATAGTTGCCGACCTGCTCGGTCGCGGTGACGGCCAATTCGTCGCGTTTCAGGTCGGCCGAGATGGGCAGACTCATCTTGTCGGGCATGAACAGCATGAGGCTCACGCGTTGGTCCGAGGTCTCCATCGGCAAGATGGCGGTCTGCCCGGCCAGGTAGTTCAACTGCAAGTCGCCGCCGCCGACCAGGTAGTTCGCCATCTGATTGGCGAGGATCAGGAACGGCCAGGCCTCGCCTACCGGCAGCAGGTTCCACGGCTCTTCGTTCGGCCGATCCGAGACGGGCGTCGTCATTAGCAGCATACGGCCGCGCCCGATCGGCCGTTCGAGGATCGCAGGCTTGCCATTGTTGTAGGGCAACACCACGCTCACACCGGCCGGAAAAGGGGACTGTCCCCCTTTGCCGCTAGAAAAGGGGACTGTCCCCTTTTCCGGCGACGGTTCGTCGAGTTCCCAATAGCGAAATACCGGAAACGCCGCCCAGGGGATCGCGCCGGCCTCATCGCGGAACGCCCGGAGAATTGGATGCTGAACATCGCGCGGCGCGAGATACAGATCGCCATCGGGTCGTCGTGCTTGACGCAGCAGTTTGCCGGGCAACAACTCCTGGGCTTGCGGAACGTTGAACGAATCGACCGGCACGGCATTGCGTCCCAAAAAGACCGCCACGCCATGCCCGTCGGCGGCGTAGTCGGTCAGTTTCTTCCACACGGCGGGCGTAATCGGCTTGGGGTCCAACAGGCAGACGGCCGCGTAGTCGTCCAGCGATCGGTCGGCCAATTGGGTTTCGTCGCAGATATCGCATTCGAATCGGGCTTGGCCTCGCTTGCGATACAGGTCGGGCGCCAAGGCCTCGGTGAAGAACAACGCATAGCTCTCGGCAGGCGCCGGCGCGGCCACGAGCAGACGCCACGCCGGTTTGACGGCGACCGTGAAAAACCGCGTGTCGTTCGCCGCCAACCCGTCTTGCCCAACGATCCGGACCATGCCTTGATGCGTGCCGGGGTCGAGCCCACCGATGCGGAATTCGATCGGCTGGCGTTCGCCGGGCGTGACGTCACGGCTCTGTTGACTTCGTTTTTGCAGCACACCGTCGTCGTCGCGCATGAGCAGTTCGACGGATCGCGGTTCGCTATCGCCGAGGCTCGATAGCGAGGTTTCGATGCCCAGCGCGCTTCGGCTCGACAGCACGTCGCTCGAAAGCCGCACTTCGCCCAGCCCAAAGTCGAGCGGATGCTCGACGCCGACGTCGATCACATACACGCCGAGGTCGGCCAGCTTATCGAGTTTCTGTTGGAGGGCGACCGCCTGGGTGTCGGGCCAGGCGCCGCGCGCAAGATCGGTGAAGACGTACAACTCTTTGCGATCGAGACGACTCTCGCGCAGCAGATCGAGCGCACTCGTGATGGCCGACGGCAACGATTGGGAGTTCGAGACCGTTTCGAGCCGGGAGATCCGCTCGCGCGCCAGGCCACGATCGACCTGGAACGCCGGCAACGTGCCGAGCCGGGTGTCCATCACGGCCACCTCGCTTTGCTCGGGCAGTTGGGCAACGAGCCAGAGCCCCATTTCGCGCGCGGCTTCGAGCCGCGTCTTGTTTTCGTGTCGGTATTCCATGTGCGGCGCGGCGTCGAACACCAGCACGGCCGCCACGGGCGCCTCGCGATTGCCGATGGCTCCGGCCAGCTTGACGCTCGGACGAGCCAACGCCAGCGCCAGCAGGGCAATCGCGGCGATGCGCAAGAGCAGCAGGATCAAATGACGCAGTTGCAGCCTGCGCTGGTTCATGTCGTGCCGCTTCTGGATGAACCGCAGCGCAGGAAACTCCATCAACGTCGGCCGGCGGCGCATGACCAGATGCAAAATGATCGGCAACGCGATCAATGCGGTCCCGGCCAAGAGTGAAACGTTGACGAAGGTCATCGGTCGGCTTACCCCCGCTCACTCCGCCGCATCAAGTATTCGCCGAGTGCCCGATCGAATCGCATGCTGGTGTCGAGCGGCACGTAGTCGATGCCGGCCTGGAAGCACTCGCGGCGGTAGGTGTTTCGGAACGACTCGACCTCGTCGAGATACGCCCGACGAAACCCGTCGGCGTCGAGCGTCAGGCGGTTTTGAGTTTCCGGATCCTCCAGCTCGACCATGCCGTGGAACGGGAAATCGACCTCGGCCTCGTCGAGAATGTGGAATAGGATTACGTCGTGGCCGCCGTGCCGAAGCCGGTAGAGTGATTCGAGAATCGGCCCGGGTTCGGCCAGCAGATCGGAAAAAATCATCACGAGGCTCGCGTGCCGCAGCATGGCCGACACTTGGATCAGGCTTCGGGCCACATCGGTCTCGCCCCCGGGCTTCAGGTTGGCCAGCAACGAGAGCACATCGCCCAAGTGGCTGCGCCGCGCCTTCGGGCGCAGGCTCTGCCGGATCTTCTGATCGAAGGTCAACAAGCCAACCGGGTCTTGCTGATGGATCATCAAGTAGCAGAGCGCCGCCGCCAGGCAGATCGAGTATTCGAACTTCGTCAACTCCTGACGATAGGTATAGCCCATCGACCGGCTCAGATCCATCACCAGATAGCCTGTGATGTTGGTCTCAGCTTCGAACTTTTTGACGTAATACTTATCGGTCTTGGCATAGACGAGCCAGTCGATATCCTTCGGGTCGTCGCCGGCCGCATATTTCCGATGCTCGCTGAACTCGACCGAAAACCCGTGGAACGGGCTGGCATGCAATCCCTGTAGAAAACCCTTGACAATGAACTGCGCGCGCAGGTCCAGCCGCTTGATCTGTCGGATCACTTCGGGCTTCAGGTATTTTTCGGCGGTGGACATGGCAGTGGATAGTGGATAGTGGATAGTGGTCAGTGGACGAGAAGTAGCCGTGTCAGCTTTTTCTATCCACTAACCACTATCCACTACCCACTACTTCCTACTTCTCGTACTTCGGAATCACCGGCGGGGGCGTCTCGCGGATCAATCGCTGGATGATGTCTTCGTTGGTCATGCCCTCGGCCTGGGCTTGGAAGTTCGTGCTGATGCGGTGGCGCAGGACGGGGATCGCGATTTTTTGGACGTCTTCGATGGCGACCGAGAATCGGGCGTCCATCGCGGCCAGGGCTTTGCCGCCGTGGATCAAAAACTGCCCCGCCCGGGGACCGGCGCCCCAGTCGACCAACTCCTGAACGAACTTCGGCGCCGAGGGATCTTTCGGGCGCGTGGCGCGGACCAACCGCGACACGTATTGGACGATGTACTCGCTGACGGCCACCTTGTTGACCAACGCCTGGAGGTTCAAAATCGCCTTGCCGGAGAGCACTTTCCGGACTTCCGGCCGCTCGCCGCGCGTGGTGCTGGCCAGAATGCGTTCTTCCTCCTCCAAGGTCGGGTAGTCGACCTTCACGTTGAACATGAAGCGGTCCAACTGCGCCTCGGGCAGCGGATAGGTGCCTTCCTGTTCGATCGGGTTCTGCGTGGCGATCGTGAAGAACGGGTCGGGCAGCGGCAGGGTCAACTGGCCGACCGTCACCTCGCGTTCCTGCATGGCTTGGAGCAAGGCCGCTTGGGTTTTCGGCGGCGTCCGGTTGATTTCGTCGGCCAGCAGGATGTTGGTGAACACCGGCCCTTCGACAAATCGGAAGTCGCGCCGCCCTCGCTCGTCCTCCTCCAACACGTTCGTGCCGGTGATATCGGAGGGCATCAGGTCGGGCGTGAACTGAATGCGTTTGAACTGGATATCGAGGATCCGGGCGAGCGTGCTGACCATCAATGTCTTGGCCAGACCGGGAACGCCGACCAGAAGGCAATGCCCTCGGGTGAAGATGGCCGCGAAAATCTGTTCGATCACGTCGGACTGGCCGACGATCACCTTCTGCAATTCTTCCTGCATCAGCCGGCGGTGTTGGCTGAACTCCTGCAAGACGTCGCCGAGGTTGCGCGTTTTTCCTGTACTCATAGTCGGTAGGGGTGGAGATTAGGGATTGGGGATTAGGGATTGGCGTCTGAAATCAATCGATGTCCGGGGAATCTAAGGCCTAATCCCCGATCCCTAATCCCTTATCCGCTTTCATCATGGTATCATTACTCTAGGTTCCCGGCAAAAGGCGGTTGCCGTCGGGCAGACCTAACTAGATAATTCTAAGACACTTATGATGGTTTATCCTGCGTTTCTTCGGTCCGAGGTTGGGGGAATTCCGACATGAAGTCCCTTCAAACCGCCCTGGCCCTGGCGACCGTTCTGATTGTGGCGATTGGATCGCCTGTGCGGGCGGAAATCACTCCCGAACAGGTCCGAAACGCCATCGATCGCGGCGTCCGCTTCCTCTTGGGCCAGCAGCGCGACGACGGATCGTGGCCCGACATCCTCGATGAACGCGGCGGGGTTAGTTCGCTCTGCGCCTTGGCCCTGCTCAGTTCCGGCGTCGAACCCGACGATCCCCGGATGCAGAACGCCTTGAACTATCTTCGCAAGATCCGGCCCGAGCGGACGTACACCCTTTCGTTGCAGACGATGGTTTTTGCGAGGGCCGAACCGGACCGCGACCGCGACCTGATCGCCCGGAATGTGAAACAGTTGGAGCGGTTTCAACTCGACGAGGGCCCGAACAAAGGCGCGTGGAGCTATCCGTACCGGGGCGGCACGAGCGGCGACAATTCGAACAGTCAGTTCGCGCTGCTGGCGCTTCACGAGGCCGAACGTGCAGGCGTATCGGCCAGCGACCGCACGTGGCTGTTGGCCAAACGCTATTGGGAGTCGTGCCAACACGCCGACGGTTCGTGGGGATATACCAAAAACGACACCAACGGCACCGGCAGCATGACGTGCGCCGGGATCACGTCGGTGGCCATCGCCGACGACCGGATCCAATCGCTCGACGTCGTGGTCAACGGCAATCACATCGACTGTTGCGCAGGCCGCCCCTCGACGGGACAGGACCCGATCGACCGCGCGTTCGTCTGGCTGGGCAAGAACTATTCGGTCAGCCACAACCCGAACAATCAACTGTGGCACCTGTATTACCTCTACGGTCTGGAGCGAGCCGGACGGCTGACCGCGCGGCGATTCATCCCTTTGCCTGCCCGGGCGGGTCAGCCCGACCGAGCCGATTGGTATCGCGACGGCGCCGATCTGCTGGTGCATCAGCAGGAGGGTCTGTCGGGCTTCTGGACCAGTCGCAGCCATGCCGAAAATAATCCGCTGATCGGGACGAGCTTCGCGTTGATGTTCCTGTCGAAGGGCCGGTGGCCGGTGTTGGTCGGAAAATTGCAGCACGGCCCCGGCAACGACTGGGACCGGCACCGCGCCGACGTCGGCAACCTGACGCGTTACGTCGAATCGCGATGGAAGCGCGACATGACTTGGCAGGTCATCGATCTGCGACTAGCGACGATCGACGATCTCGTGCAAACTCCGGTCCTTTATCTGTGCGGCAGCGAAAACCCGCTGCCCGACGACCCGGCCGAACGGAAAGCGCTGGCCGAGAAGCTGGTCGGATATCTGGAGCGCGGCGGTTTTCTGCTGGCCGAGGACTATTGCGGCGGAACGGGCTTTGACCGAGGGTTCCGCGAGCTGGTCAAGGAAATGTTTCCGGATCCCGCCTACCCGTTGCGGCTGCTCGAACCGGAACATCCGATCTGGTACGCCGAGGAGAAGGTTGCGGCGGACCAGTTGCGGCCGGTCTGGGGCATCGACTTCGGATGCCGGACGAGCGTGGTCTATTTGCCGCTCGATCCGCCGGAGAAACCGCGGCCGTCGTTGTCGTGTCTGTGGGAATTGTCGCGGCCGGGGCGCGAAAACAAGTACAGCGAGTCCGTTCAAGCGCAGATCGGCGCCGCGCTGTCGCTGGGCATCAACATCCTGGCCTATGCGACGAACCGCGAATTGAAGACGAAGGAGGATTTCTTCCGTCCGGCGTCGAAGCCTCGGCCGACCGACCCGTTCGAGCGCGGCCGGCTCACGGTGGCCAACCTGCGGCATCCCGGTGGATGCAACGTCGCTCCGCTGGCGCTGAACAATTTGATGGAGGCCGCCGGCACGGCATTGAAGATCCGCACCAGCGTTCGCAAGGATCTGCTCGACCTGTCCGATCCTGGTTTGTTCGACTATCCGCTGGTCTTCATGCACGGCCGAACGGCGTTCCACTTGACCGATCTCGAACGGAAGCAACTGAAAGAGTACATCGAGCGCGGCGGGACGCTGCTGGCCGACTCGATCTGCGCGAGTCAGGCGTTCAGCGAGTCGTTTCGTCGCGAGATGGCCGCGATCTTCCCCGACCGCAAGTTGGAGCGGATCCCGGTCGACGATCCGTTGTATAGCACGATCTACGGCGGGTTCGATTTGAAGCTGGTTTCGCGCCGCGATCCGCAGTCGGCATCCGGCGAAGGTTCACCTCTTGAGGCCAACGTCAAACGAGTCCCGCCCGAGCTCGAAGGCATCAAGTTCGGCGACCGCTGGGGCGTCGTCTTTTCGCCCTACGACTTGAGTTGTGCGTTGGAGCAGCAGAATTCGATGCAGTGCCGCGGTTACACGCGCGAAGACGCCGCGCGGATCGGCCTGAACGTGATCCTCTATTCCCTTCAGCAATAGCCGGTCGCGCCGATGGAAAAAACGCCGTTTTTTTCGCGTTATCGCGGGCTGTGTGCCGTGCTTCTGTGCGCCGCGCTGATTCGCGGCGGCGTTTTGCTCCTTTCGCCCAGTGCATTGCAGGCCGATCCGGACGACTATCGACGGCTGGCGGAAAACCTTGTGGAACATGGCGTTTTTGGATCGGGCGGCGTGCCGACCGCCTACCGGCCGCCGCTCTATCCGATCCTGCTTTGCGGTCCCGTTGCAACCGAACACACCCGGCTGTTGATCGGCGTGCTGCACCTGTTGTTGGGCGTAGCCACCGTCGGAATGACGTGGCGCCTTGCGCGTCGATGGGGATTGGGGACTCGCGGCGCGGTCGTGGCGGCACTGCTGGTCGCGTTCGACCCGATCTTGTTGAACCAATCGGCGCAAGTGATGACCGAGACGGCCGCCGCGTTGCTGGCTGTCGCCGGACTGGCCATGCTGTCGTGGACCGATCGGCGTCGGACCGTCGGCCGCGCACTGCTGACCGGCGTGCTACTCGGCTGCGGCGCGCTCTGTCGCCCCACGCTGTTGCCTTGGGCGATGTTGGTCTGCGCAGCCATGACGTTCTTCCACTGGCCAAAACTCCGATGTCCGATGGCGATGTTCCTCGGCATCGTTCTTGTTTTGTCCCCTTGGACGGTGCGCAATCAGATCGAATTCGGCCAGCCGATCGCGACGACCACGCACGGCGGCTACACGCTGCTGTTGGCCAACAATCCGTCGTTTTACGATTGGCTTCGCTCGGGCGACTGGGGTAGCGTCTGGAATGCCGACCGCTTCAACGCGGATTGGGAAGAGCATCGGCCGGCCGGCGAAGTGGCTGCCGATCGCCAGGCCTACGATGAAGCGAGGCAGACCATTCGCAACCAGCCCGGCACGTTCGTCGAGGCTTGCGTCGTGCGGTTTTGCCGATTCTGGTCGCCGCTGCCACATCAAGTCACCGCGACGGAAACCGTCGCGCGCCGCGCGGCACGCTATTTCGTCGCGCTCTGGTACGCGGCGGAATACGCGCTCGTCGCGCTGGCGGTCTTTCAGATTTGGACCATGAGAACAAGGATCACCAGTCCAAGCCCCGCACCCATTCGCGATTGGACCTACGCCCTGCTGCTGGTTCTATCCCTGACGGGCGTTCATCTTTTCTTTTGGACCGACATGCGGATGCGGGCGCCGGCGATACCGCTGGTGGCGTTGGCGGCGGCGGTGGTTTTTTGCGGCCGCACAGGCCGCGCCACGCCGGACGAATCCCCCCGGTGCATCTGAGTCCGTTGCAGAGTCCGTCGAATCAGGCCGAAATCGCAACGTTCAGCGCGAAACGCACACCCTCAAAACGGGTGGGGTTGCGTCATTGGCGGTCTTCCGGTACTATTTCGGGTTCTTGGGGCAGGCGTCGTGCGGGGCAAGACGCGTTTCCGTGATGCCGTTCGATTGAACGAGGCAGCGTCATTCTCAAGCCCCCCACCAGTCGACTATGTGGCCAATCGCTCGTAACACCGTCAATGGCCTTTTTATTGGCCAATGCGCATCGCGCCGCACCATCAAGCCACGCCGGTCGCACGAAAGGACCGTAACGATGCACCGCATCCGAATATTCTCGGCCGTGGCGTTCTTCGGGATCATGTCGATCGGGTGCAACGCTGCGTTGGGCACGTTGATCACACCGGTGAGCGTCGATTATTTGACGCCGCATGAAGGAGACTTCGGCAAGCCCCTCCACCTGATTGACGGCATCGGGCTGAGCGATCCAAATAGCGAATTCGCCACGCACGGCGAGTCGTCGCGGGAAAACGCCTGGGCTACCTATTCGCCCGGCGATCGTGATGGCACCGACTATTTCAACGAGCAGTACGGCGCGCTGAACCCGGTGTTTGTCTTCGGATTGGATCAGGTCTATTCGATCGACAAGATCCTCGTCTGGAACTACGCCCCGCCGATCACATCGCCGGCGACGGCCGAAAACGGTGCGCAGATCATCTCGCTGGAGTTCTCTCAGAACGGCGTCGACGGTCCCTTCGACGAATCGCTCAGCCATCTGGCCGTGAACCAATCCTTTGCGGGCTCATCCGCAAACCCCATCGAGTTCGGGCGCAACATCATGGCAAATGCCGTGCGTCTGACGATCGAAGACAACCATTTCGACGGCATCGGCAGCGGTGGCGACCGGGTCGGCCTGAGCGAGATCCGGTTTGCCGCGCCGGAACCGGGTACGCTGATCCTTCTGGCCTGGTTGGGGATATCCGCCGGACTTCTCAGTTGCAGGCGGCGACAACGACAGCGGCATGCCGCCGCGGGCGAACGACCGCGATAGCCCCCCCTGCTGGCGCAGTCTTG
The DNA here is from genome assembly GCA_023397045.1 of Planctomycetota bacterium. Taxonomy (GTDB): domain Bacteria; phylum Planctomycetota; class Planctomycetia; order Pirellulales; family Thermoguttaceae; genus JAEWUR01. Next base: position 1,215 of record JAEWUR010000334.1, on the reverse strand, counting down.
CTGCGCCGTTTCAACGACACTCCTTTTGGTGGATCGATTGCGACAAAAACCTCCCTTGACCTGGGAGGTGGCGGTTCAGTATTCTACGCCCCCTAAACGAGAGGGATGGCGGCGAAGTCTGATTGCCGCCGTGTCTTGTCGTTCGATTTGGAACCTCCTCAATTCCACAACCAGAGCATGGCCGAGATTGCTTCTCCACCGCAAGAAAAATTGAACGAATCGGAGTTTCATTCGATCGCGCAGATGGTGCATTCGGCGTTCCGTCTGGTGCTGGCGATTCGCTATCGCAAGAAGCTTGTTCTGGCCATCATGGCGGCGGTCGCGTTGCTCGGAGGGCTGTACTACGCGACGGCCACGCGGCGATATTCGGCGGATGCGTCGTTGCTGATCACGCAGACCGGGCGCGACCATCTCGACACGTCGATCACGAACGAGGAATCGCAACCTCGGACCGCCATGCCGACGTTCGAAAACATGATTCGAAGCGCGAAGGTGATCGAGGGCGCGCTGAAGATATTGAAGCCCGAGGATCGGGTCGATCTGGAGGGCAGCTCGCAAGAGAACTGGGTCTCGTCGATCCAGAACCGGCTTTGGACCCGATCGATTCGCAACACGAGCATTTTGGAGGTCTCTTACAAGTCGAAAGCCCCTGAGGCGGCCGTCGCGGTTGTCGAGGCGGTGGTGCAGTCGTATCTCGATTTCATGGACGAGATGCACAAGGGGACGGCCGGCGAGTTGAGCCGCATCTTGACCAAAGAGCGGCAGGAATTGGCCGAAAAACTGACCAAGAAGCAGACCGAGTTGCTTGAATGCCGGCGCCAATTCGCGGACATGGGATTTGGCTCTGAAAGTCGATCGCTCCATCCGATGGTGCAAAGGGCGGTCTTTTTCAACGACGCGCTGATCGCGGCCCAAAGAAAACGCGTCGAAAACGAGGCGTTGTTGGCCACCATCCAGACGGCAATCCTCCGGGAAGAAGATCTGGGACAATACGTGATGACGGTCGGCGACGCCGTCGGCCGGGAATTGCTGCTGAACAGTCTCGGTCTCAGCACGCGCGACGCCAATACGCAGGTCAATCTCGAACAGAGCCTGATCGTGGCTCAATCGGAATTGCAGACCGCCCAACAGAATCTCGGGCCGATGCATCCCGAGGCGATCGCGTTGGCCGAAAAGGTCCGGTTGACCGAGGAATATCTCGCCACGTCACAGCAG
>JAEWUR010000249.1 GCA_023397045.1 Planctomycetota bacterium | reverse complement strand
GTTCCAATTCGATGGGAATTGGGAAGGGCGTCACAACGAAGATCACTCCCGCGAGCGTGAAAACGCCAAACCAGAACGTCAGGCCGAGGATGACGAGCAGATCGAGAATGCGCAGCGCGGTGACGCCCCAGGCCGAGTAAAGGCGGTAGCGGATCGAGGTGCCGAACAACGTGGCTCCGAAGTTGTAGCTGAACGCGTAGCCCGTGAACGACGCCATCGCGATTTTTTTGAGCGGCAATTCCTTTTCGCCGACCCAACGGACCGCGAGCCAGTCGTAGCCGACCAGTATCGCGTAGTTCAGCAACGTCAGCATCGCCGCAACGGCAATATGCCAGGGCGAGATGCTCAGCAGGGCGTCAACGATTTCCTGGAGAGAGTGCTCCTTGACGTGATCGTATAATAGCCAGGCGGCGCCCAAAAAGATCGCAAGGATTAACAGCCGCCCCAGGATGTGAAGAAAGCGTTTCATTCCATTTCCGCAATTGTTCAAAAAACCGTCAGGTCATGTTGTACTCATCGCGTGCCGATGGATCAAGGTGGATGGAGGAGGATTCCCCTCGTCAGCGTGGGTCAGCGGGCCGCCCACGTGCAGCCCCTCATCCTCGCCGACGACCTTTTGGTAGCGTTCGTGCTATTGTTCGGTTCCTTTTCGGCTGATAGAATTGCGGAAACACTTGAGGCGATAAGACTTTAGCGATCCGTCCACCAAAGTCGTCGCTGCTGCGCGCAACCTAGTGGCCTGTCCAGATCGTCGTTACTAATGGAGGTTCAGTGCGACAGAATCGTAACCCGAAGCGTAAGCGAGGGACAGCCTCGCTTACGCTTCGGGTTACGATGTTCCATCCATTCGTAAACTTGAATTAGACAGACCACCAGGTAGGGGCCGCCGGGGCTGTTCGGAGCGGGCGGCACAGGAAAAATCGCCGTCACGATCAGGTAGGAGGCTTGATCCATGGTCATGGGGCTTGTGCGTCGCTGTCTGAGACGGCCGGTCAGAGTGTGCCGCCGAATGCTTCGCGGTCGCTTCGACCCAAATGCCGAGGGCCGGCTCGATTGCCAACGGCTGTTCGGTGGCAAAATCGGTCTCGAAATTGGCGGGCCCAGCGGTATTTTCCGCGGCGGAGATTTCTTCCCCGTCTATCCGGCTGCAGCACGCGTCGACAACTGCAACTTCTCCGACCAGACCGTCTGGAGTGGCACCGTGCCCGAGGGAATGCACTTCCGGTACGATGACGCCCACGCGCCGGGCCGGCAGTTCATCCGCGAGGCCACGAACCTGAACGGTATCGCGTCGAGATCCTATGACTTCGTCCTGGCATCACACTGCCTCGAACACGTCGCCAATCCGTTGCGAGCCATGCGCGAATGGTTGCGGGTGCTCAAAGACCGGGGCGTTCTGGTCCTGATCGTGCCGCATGCCGACGGCACGTTCGATCACAACCGGCCGACCACGAGCCTTTCCCACCTCATCGCCGACGAACAAAACGCGGTGGGTGAAGACGATTTGTCGCATCTGCCGGAGATTCTGGCGTTGCACGATCTCGCGATGGACGCTCCGGCCGGGGACATCGAGAATTTCACACGCCGTTCGGAGAAGAACATCGAGAACCGCTGCCTGCATCATCACGTCTTCGACACGCGCCTCGCCATCGAGCTGGCGAACCATGTCGGACTGAAGATTCGTTCGGTCTGGATCGATTCACCGTTCCACATTTTCGTGGTGGGCGAGAAACGGAAGACGATTTGGGGACGGAAAAACACGAAGTTTTTGGGCCCTCATGTCGTTCATAATCTGAAGATCTCGTTTCCGAGGGATTGCCCGGACCACGCAGGAGCACGACGGTGATGCGGAAACTGAGAGTCCTGTTGCCTTGCGAACATCGCGGTCGCCAAACGCCTTCGAGTACGGCCCGCCGGCGATTGCTTCAGCCGTTGTCGCATCCGTCGATGGCCGACGGTTTCGAGGTCGTCGTCGGGGATGAGACGACCTATCGAAGCGCGGATGTTGTGGTCGTCGACCCGATGTGGAACCCTCGGGCGACGGCCCACGACGTCCTGCATCATGTGGAAGCGATTCGCCAGGCGGGTGCGTCGCTGATTTACGCGATTGACGACAACCTGCTCGATTGTGCCGCGGTTTCCATCGAGCGGAAGGCCGTCGCGGGACTCCTCGCTCGCGAGGCCGACGGTCTGATCGTCCCGACCGAGCCTTTGAAAGAGCGTCTGCTGCCGTTAAACCAGAATATCGAGGTCGTTCCCGAGGCGATTGATGAACGGCTTTTTCAACCGGCCCTCCGGCGGCGATTCCCTTGGATGCACGTCCGACGACGCCTCTCGATCGGTTTCCTCGACACGTTTTCCCCTGTGGATGATCTGCGAATGATCGCGGCCGCTTTGCGGTCGTTCATTGAAAGAAATCGCGAACGCGTCGAACTGCATTTGGCGGGTTCGATGGACGGGTCAACGATCTCGGAGCTTTTCGGCGACCTGCCGGTGAAGTATCAGCCGTTGAGTCCGGACGATATGTCGTATCCCCGCTTCGTCGCGAAAATGATCTCCGGCATGCGGTTCGATATCGGCGTCGCGCCGCTGCAAGACAACCGTTTTGGGCGATGCAGATCGGATATCCAATATCTCACCTACGCGGCGCAAAGAATCGCGAGCGTCTTCAGCAATGTCCCGCCGTACGACGGTTCGGTGCGGCATCTCGAAACCGGATATCTCGTCGAAAACACGCCCGAGGCTTGGGAACAAGGACTACAACGCCTGCTCGATGATGAGCCGCTGCGTCGTCGGATGGCATCGAACGCTCAGGCCGACGTGTTTTCGCAACGGACGCTGGCTCGATGTGCGGGGCGTTGGCGTGACGCGATTGGCGCGATCAACGACCGAAACGTATCGAGACGTCGCGACCAAAATGGCGGCAGAATACCGTCCGACCAAGCGGGCGTCGTCGACGTCGACCTGATCTTGGGCGTCCACAACGAACCACATCTGACGGCGCAATGCATCGAATCGTTGTTGGCGAACACGTCGTATCCGCATTGGCGGCTGCTGATCATTGACGACCAAAGCGATGCCTTGACCAGCGCCATGTTGAACCATTACGCCGCGCGACATTCGAACATCGTGGTTCATCGCAACGAGACGAATCTTGGCTTCGTCGGCACGTACAATCGCGGCGTCGGGTTGGCCCGGGCCAAGTATGTCGTGTTCCTCAACTCCGACATCATCCTGCCGCCCGGCTGGCTCGGCCGACTGGTCGAGGTGGCCGAATCCGACCCGACGATTGCCTTGGTAAACCCGCTGTCGAACGAGGCGGCGAACCTTTCGGTCCCGATGGCGCCCGGCGCCACCTGTTTCTCGGTCGATCATTTGCTGCAAACCCAGAACGACCGGGTTGCGTTCGACATTGTCACGGCCATCGGTTTCTGTCTGTTGGTTCGGCGCGAGGCGCTCGAACGGCACGGGGCGCTTGACGACACGTTCGGCCGCGGATATTGCGAGGATTCGGACCTCCACATGCGACTGACGAGCAACGGCTGGCGATCGGTCGCCGCTGCGAATACCTACGTTTATCATCTGGGATCGGGCACGTTTTCATCGGCCGTGGCAAAACAGCGGTTTGAACAAAACATCACGGTGTTCATGGATCGCTGGCGGACGCGATGGCTCGAGGACCTCGAACGGTTTTGCGAAGAAGATCCGATCTCGGACGTGCGTCGTCTTTTCCAGATCGAAACGCCTCCCGTTCCACCGCCGCTGCCGACTCGGAAGGAAAAGGCGATGGCGGCGTTGCGCGTCGTCGTCAGCCGTCGGAGGAAGATCGCCTCGGCCGTCTTCCATCCGCAACGGGTGCTGCAAAAACTCCAAAACCACTTCAGGCACGTCGCGCCACCGCCGTCGAAGCTGCCGCCGCCGCCCCCGATCGACGTGGCCAGCGCCAAGCTGCCGCGGGAATACCTGGAGCGGCAGGCATCGCGCGACATGCCCTCGGCGATCTTCATTCTTGAAGGTCTCCATACGTGCGGCGGCTGCCTCCGCGTCGTCGAGTTGGCCAATCAACTGATCCTGATGGGCGTCAATGCGCGGGTGGCCGTCTGCAATCGAGGCGAATTCGATCCCCAGAGCGTCCGAGGCGCGCTTTTCGTGCCCATGCTGTTCGACAACCGGCAGGAATTGATCGACAACCTGCCGCATTGCGACGTCGTCGTTGCCACGCTGTGGTCGACGGCCGCCTACGCTCGGCAACTGGTCGATGCGGGCCGAGCCCAGACGGCCTTTCATTTCGTCCAAGACTTTGAACCGTGGTTTTACGAGACGGCCGACGAACAACAGCGCGTGTTGGACCATTTTCCCTTGGTCGACAATCGAGTCGCGACCTCGCATTGGCTGCAAGGTTTGCTTCGGGAACACGGCCACGAATCCAGGGTGATCCCTTTGGGATTCGATGCGTTCCGATTCTATCGCCGGTCGATCGAAAGGACGGAAAGATTGCGGATCATCGCGATGGCACGGCCCGAGACGCCGCGCCGTGGATTCGAAGACCTTGCGGAGACCTTCCGGCGCGTGCATCGGCGCCGGCCGGAGGTGGAATTCGCTCTTTTCGGATCGTCCTCCTTGGCGAAGCACGGGAACCTGGGATTTCCGTTCATCGATCTTGGGGTCATCCGAGAGCGAAACCAACTTTGTCGGGAGTATAGCAGTGCCGACATTTTCATCGATACGAGCCGGTTCCAAGGATTCGGCCTTCCAGCGCTCGAGGCGATGGCCTGCAATCTGGCCTGCGTGTTGACCGACGTAGGCGGCGTTCACGAATACGCCCGGGATGAACGGAACGCGTTGATGGTTCCGGCCTGTAGTCCGGAGGCGTGCTGCGATGCCGTCGTCCGATTGATCGACGATCGTCCGTTGCGAATTCGATTGAGCGGCGACGGCCGAAAGACCATTGAGCAAATGCCGCTGAGGGAAGAGGCCGAGGCGTGGCTGCGCGCGTTTACCGATGCCTGCCCGGCATTCCAACCGATGCGTGACAAACCCTCCGAGGCATTATGTTAGAGTTTCGGACCCGCGAAGCGATGTCCTTTCCCATGACAAATGATACGAATCCATCTCCCGCGCGAGCAGGCCGACCGTCGCTGGACCAGCCTCGCATCGACATCGTGCTGCCGACGTACAATGGCGGCCCGTATGTTCGGCGACAGGTCGAATCGGTCCTGGAGCAGATGGACGACCGATGCCGGTTGTTGATTCGCGACGATTGTTCGTCCGACGACACGCGATCGATCCTCGGCGAGCTTGCCTCACGGCATCCCAGCCGCATTTGCCTTATCGAGGACGACGGGACGACCTTGGGCGCGTGCGGCAACTTCGGCCGCCTGCTCGAACATGTCGACGCCGATTACGTGGCATTCTGCGATCAGGACGACGTTTGGCTGCCGGGCCGTCTCGCCTTGCCGCTGGCACGCATCCAAACGATCGAACGCCGTTGGGGACGCGACCTGCCCATTCTTGCGCATACCGACTTGGTGGTCGTTGACGAAGACCTTCAAGTCATCACTCGGTCGTTCTGGGACTATAGCCGACTCGATCCCGCCTGCGGCAACCGCTTGAATCGACTGCTCGTTCAGAACATCGTGACCGGTTGTGCGACGATGATCAACCGCGCCATGGTTCGCGAGGCATGTCCGATCCCCAAGGCGGCCGCGATGCACGATTGGTGGCTGGCGTTGGTGGCCTCGGCCGTCGGGCGAATCGAGGCCATCGCCGAACCCACCGTGCTCTATCGCCAACATCGGAACAACCACCTGGGGGCGACGCGTTACAACTGGCGCTACGTGTTTCGCCGGTCGGTCGACTTCCTCGGTCGCGACGCCATGTCGATATGGCGATGGACGACGCATCAACAAGCCGTCGAGTTTCAACGCCGGTTCGAAGGCCGCTTGCCGCTCGGAAAACGCGAGTCGCTGGCGGCCTACGTCGATCTGGAAAACCACGGATTCTTCAAGAGGCGCGTTCAGTTGTTGAAATACGGTTTCATGAAAACCGGTTCGCTGCGCAATTTCGGCTGGCTGCTGTTGAGCTGAATGTCGTGCCGTCGCGATAATGTCCTGTGTGTGCCACTGGCTCTGCCAGTGCCCGGACGCGACCGCCATTCAGCACTGGCAGAGCCAGTGGCACACAATACATCCCCGAAATACGGGCCCGCAAATCCGACGCGCAAACAAAAACAGCCCACGCATCATCGCGATACGTGGGCTAGTGGATTTTTGGGTGAATGGGCGCGTCTTTCTACCGCACCGCCTTGTGAGGCTTCACAGCCGTCTTCGAGGCATTGTTGGTGCGATTCGACCGCGAGACGACGCTATCGACGTCCTCGAACGCTCGCGAGTTCCCGTAGCCATTCCCGCACGTTGGGCATCCGCCGTCGGGATAGCCGCCGCCGGGATATCCGCCGCCGGTGTAGTTGCCCGTGCAGTCGCAGGGGTCCCAGCAGTCCGGCGGATCGCTGTAGAAATCGCCCCAGTACTGCTCGCCGCAACTCGGACCGCACCAGGTGCGAGGCATGAGCAAAGCAAAAACGCAACTGAGTGGTCCGCGATGCCAGCAGCGTCCGTAGCAGCTATCGCCGCATGGATCACAACAGGAATCGCACGATCCGCAACTGTTGCAGGAGATTCCTCGATAAGCTCTTCCGCAATCGGCGCAGCCATCGTCGGCAGCGTATGCGCGTCGGGCAGGCACGCCGGTCGGACCGCAGGACGGCCCACAACCGTCGTCGCAATACGATCCCATGCTGCCCGGGCCGCAGTTGCCGCCCGATAGGCAGGGACGATAGCAAAAGACGGCCTGGAATAAGCCGCATCCGGTGTTGGTCGATAGAAGCCCCCCCAACAGACCGAATAGTATGAGCCGTTTCACGATAATCTTCCCCTAATTCAAGGTTATTCCGGGACTCTCAACGACAGTTATCGGCCAGATAACCGGTAGAATCGAGAAAAACCTCAAAATCGGGAAAGTTTTCCCAAGTGCCCCAATTTCCAAACTGTGGCGAAATGGGGAATGGAGTGGAATGGGCAGGAAGCCGCGTCGTCAGAACGCGGGGAAGATCAATCCAGTTCCTTGAGCTCGGCCAGCCAGAGACGAATTTCGTTATCGTACTCGCTGGCCAGATCGCCCTTGATCAACTGGCGATGGAAGCTGGCGGCGCCTTCCTTAACGAGATCGGCCGCCTCGGCGCTGGGGAAACGCCGCAACGGGTCGGGAGCGATCAGTCCGCGAACAAAGCTCATCAGCAACTCATTGCAGACCACCTCGCTCGGCAGGATGTGCGGAAGCCGCTGGGCAAGGAATCGCTTGGCCTCGAGCAGTTCGCGGAAATTCGACAGCCCGGCAAACGGAGGCGAGCCCGAAAGCATCTCGATCAGGACGTAGCCCAGACTGGCCAGGTCGCTTCGAGGCGAGCTTTCGCCGCCTTCGAGCACTTCGGGCGCGGCATAGGTCGGGGTGCATGTGCGACGCGCCGGCGCCTGTTCCAGATCGAAGGCCGACCCGAGATCGACGATCTTCGCATTGCCGGTGCGTTTGAGCATGATGTTCGACGGCTTGAGATCGCCATGCACGATCCCTTCGCGATGCAGCGCGGCCAATGCCGCCAGGCAGTCGCGGACGATCGCGATGGCGATGCCGGGCTTCACGCGAGGCTGCATGGGGCCGGCGGTCACGATCACCTGGTTGATGTAATTCCATCGTTTGTTGCTGACGTGCGACTCCAGACGCTCCAGCATCTTGCGAGTGATCAATCGCGAAAGATCGTAGCCGTCGACCCATTCCATCTCCATCATCCGGATACGGCTGCGATCGACCCAATTGCGGACGTCGAGCAAATTATCCTGCTGAATTTGGGCGACGCGCGCGGCGACCTGGGCCATCATCGCCATCGCCTCGTCGTAGGCCCGCTCATTCTCATAGCGTTCGGGCGAAAAAATCTTCAACGCGACCGGCAACGTGAAATTGTCGGTGCCGCGGCGCTCGCTGAGATAGACGACCCCCTGACCGCCGGATCCGAGCAGGCTGATCAGCCGGTGATGCTCGGTCCAACTTAGCCGCTGTTCTTCGAGAATCTGGTGATAACGGCCAAGCAGCTCGTCGGAGCAACGAATGGCCTGTCCTCCGCCCCAGGTTCGCGTGGCGCTGCCTTCGAGAAAAATCGTGGTCGACATATTGGGGCAAACCGAAACAGGTAGGGATGTAATCGTAGGATGACTATCCTACCTGTTTTGCCCTAGGTACGTCCAGCCCGCATTTCGGGCCATCGCGAATTGAAGCGAGTTTTGGCCGGCGGGTTGTGCCGTTTAGCAGATTCTGCAACATGCCGGGGCTAGCCCGCATTTCTCACGACCGTAGGTTATGCTTCAGCATAACACATTGGCGGCCAACGTCTTGTTATGCTGAAGCATAACCTACGGC
>JAEWUR010000166.1 GCA_023397045.1 Planctomycetota bacterium | reverse complement strand
TGTTACCCGGGGGCGAACTGGATTCGACCGGGCAGTTCGAAGTGTAGGTGGCGTGTCGTGGTTGGTCAGCAGGCCACGTTAAAAGCCGACCAAAAAAACTTAATTGCCGAGTCTAACCTCGCAATGGCCGCCTAGAGATAGGTTGCCCCGGCTGAGGACCTTCGCCGGAGAGGTCCGACTGCCGGCCACAATTCCGGATCGTCGCGGGTCGCTGCCGGCCACGCCCGCGATTAAAAACTGCTGCCGACTAGCCGCTTTTTCACCCTGTCGGATGGGGGTCCAAGCAGCGAAGGCGTAAATGATTCGACTACACACGTAGAAGCCTGCATGGAGATGTCGCGGGACGCGGGTTCGATTCCCGCCGCCTCCACTTAAAACCTTGCACGCCGCCGCAACACGTTGCAGGTCACTTGACCGGGATCTTAAACGAGATGTCCCCGGCGCGCGAGTTGTGTTCGAAAGGATCGCCGTGGTTGTCGGCCTTGTCGGGACCGATGCTGTAGAAGATCAATGATCGGTCGCTTCTCCCCATACGCAACGGTTTGCCGTCAAACGGATCTCGCGGCAACGTCGGCAGGAAATCGGGCACAAGTTCCTCGATAGCGATCGGGATCCGATCGTTCTTCGCGCGAAATCGTTCGGCAGCCAAGCCCGCAAGCACCGCTTGACGCAAGGCATCGCCCCGGGCGACCGCATCGTAACAACTGCCGAGCGACGGGTATAGCATGCGCGTGAGCAGCCCGGTGGTTCCGTTGTCGAATCGTTGGTTGAATTCCTTCAGTTCCGGCGCGGCTTCGTAGAAGGGTTTTGCGATAACACGGTTGAGCTGCCGCGACAGCCAACGCTCGTCGGCCAGGTCGTTGGGCAGGCCGAACACTCGATAGAAAAGCACGACAATCCATCCGTTAGGAAGGTTGTTTTCGGTCTTGTCGTCTCCACACAGGTTGCGCAGGTCCAATTCTCCCGTCCCGACTTGGCAATAGGACGCCAGCCGAAAGGCCTGCTCCATGCGGAGATCGCGCTCGAAGATCCGGTGATAGGACGTGCTGTCGTCGATCGAAAAAGAAGCCAGGTCCTTCGGCGAGACCGTGCCGTCGGCCAGCACGTCTTCGAGCGATCGCGCGGCTAATTGGTCCATGGCGATGGCCACCACCATCGAAATAAGCGTCGGGCAGGTGCCAACGTGCTGGGACATGGCGAAAATGGAACTGATGTCCTGCAAGGTGCCGGCCGTATCGCCATCGGCCGCCTTCACCCGAGCATCAAGCGCCAACAACCTCGCCCCATCGCGCATCGGCGACACTTCCGGAAGAAGCATGTCGATCGTCGGCCACGAGTAATCATGTTCAAAGTAGCAGCCGGGCTTCGACGCCGCCTTGTGGAGCAACGCGATTCGTCCCGCGTTCCGTTGCAGGAATTGCCGCAGTTCCGCGTCGTTCGGGTCGACCGTCGATGCGTCCGGACCGGTCCAGGCATCCCATTGCTCATGCGGCGGATCGCTCTTGGAATCCGTCGAAAACAGGCCGTCGAACGCCCGTTCATAGAGAATCGCGGCGTTGTCGCGGTCCAGCACCCGCGCCGGCGCAACCGAGAGGGCCAAAGCGCCGGCCTCGCCGCGCAGGGCATCCAATTGCTGCCGGGCGGCGAGATCCATGTTCCAGAACGTCATGGCGTTCAGCACCGCGGCGACGGCCAGCGCGATCGAGAGCTTGCCTCGCGGCCAGCGGCCTGCCACGGTCGGAGCCGACTCGCTCGTGTCGCGCCGGAGCCCCCAGGCCATCAGCGCGATGCAGCCGATGAAAAATGCGATCGACAACAATGGCACTCCCCAAAAATCGCCGACGATCGCAACCCCTTTCACATTGAGGGTCGCCGCCAAGGCTGCGGCCGATGCGTAAACGAGCATCAGCAGAAGCACAAGCGGCATCCAAAGCGCGATCCGCAGCCAACGACGATGCAATCGGCCAATCAAGGCGAATGCGGTTGCCAGCAACAACAAAGCCACAATCAGGTTTTCGATTCCCAGCAGAACGTATCCCATCTGCGTGATCCTTTCCGTCGTAAGTCCCATCTCCCTTTCGGAGAGGGTTAGGGTCAACACCGTTCAATTAGTCCCACGTATTATTTGCATAACGCGTTTCGTCATGGGTGGCCCCGATAGCTTGTCTATCGGGGTGCCGAAAGGCACACGAGGCCATCAATTAATCTCCGTCCGATTCGGCGAATAACCCGGCGGCACCTTCGGATAGGGCACCATCGCGCACGACGCCTGAAGGAGAAACGCCTCGCGACGCGCCTCGCAATCCGTCATTTCAGGCACGACTCGCCGAATGTCGGCAGCCAAGGCGTCGATCGACTCATGGTTTGCCCGTTGCCGAAACCCGAAATTCGTGGCCAGCGTCACGCTGAGCGACAGGTTCAGCCACAACAGCGCCGCGGCAGCCACGCCGATGCCGAATTGCCAACGGGACCGCCGTTGCTCCGACCGCCGACTCGCCTGGACGTCGTCGAGCACTCGGCGTCGAAGCGATTCCGACGCATCCGGCAATTGACGCCCAAGCAGATCGCGTTCGAGTTGCTGCAATTCGACCGGCAGCGTGAAATCGTCCATTATCGGCGCCCCTTCAGTGAAAGGCGGAGCTTCTCCAACGCATAACGGTAGCGGCTCGCGGCCGTATTGACGCTGATGTCCAACACCCGGGCAATCTCGGCGAATGTCAACGCGCCGTCAATCTTCATGGCAATCACCTCGCGCTGCTCCGGCGGCAATTTCGATAACGCCTCATCGAGTCGATCGCCGTCGTTGCTCGGATTCGCTTCCGGCCGCGCCGGCGCTTCATGGACGGCCATTTCGGACAACCGCGGGCCGCGTGCCCGGCGAATGGCGTTTCGTCCCGCGGCATGCCGCAGGGCAGTGAACAAGTAGGCTGTCATGTCCTGCGAAGCATCCAGGCGGTTTCTCGATTTCCAGACCGACAGGAATACCTCATGCACCGTGTCTTCGGCATCCTCGCGTGATCCGAGCATGGCGAACGCCGTCCGATGAAGTCGCGGTCCAAACTGGTCGTAAAGTGCGGCAAAGGCGCAGGGGTCGCCGGCGATAAGTCGGGCTGTAAGCGGGGCTTCGCCGGATAGTTCCATCGTCTGCTCCGTCACATAACAATAGCAGCGATCATGACCGATTTGTCTATCGGGGCTCAAAAAAGACAGGAACCGCCGGACAATTTGCCTGAGCCATGATTCTCCAGTCGTGGGGTTCCTTTGTCAATCAACAGGGCCGCAACGATCAAGGTCCTTGACGTTTGATCGAATATCGTTATCCTGGTTGCCTTGGATGGAAGGATGCCGTCGAAAATCGGCCTCGCTCCTCTTGGGCGAGGCGTCTTTTTTTCGGTCTTCGTCTCCCACCGAAAAAATTGCCCGTCGCCGGAAGTCGACGGCGCTCGAATGCCTCCCGCTCGACCGTAAAACGACGGCCCATTCGACGGAGAGTTGCATTCGATTTGCCTGCCAATGGAACCGAGATAGAGATACGCTTCATGAAGAGGTTGTTTCGGACCGAAAAAACGCCGTACGGCGATGGACTTTTTGCAACCGAACGCATCGAGGCCGGCGCCTGCCTGGGACGCGTCTCCGGCCGAGTGCTGCGCGTGGATCAGACGACCGACGAACAGTCCTGCTACCTAATGGACCTGGGCGCCGACAAGGTGTTATATCCCTTTCGGCCGTTTCGGAACTTGAACCACTCGTGCAATCCGAACGCCGAGTTGGCCTACCACGACGACAAAATGTACGTCGACGTCATCCGAACCATCATGCCCGGCCAACAGATCACCATCGACTACGGCTGGAGCCACACCGACGCCATTCCATGCGAATGCGGTAGCCGCCGTTGTCGCGGATGGATCGTCTCGGCCGACGAGGTGCATCTGTTGAAAAAGAAAACCGCAACGGGCGGCCGTCGCGAAACCCGAATGTCACAGTCCGGTTGACGCGCCCTCCGTCTGGCCCGGTGAAAACGGGCACGCTCCGCAACACCTCCCTACCGCGGTGCCTGTTCCAATCCCGTTCGGCACGATCGTTGCGCCGGGGGGAGTTGGACGAGCGAAAATGCGCAGTGGAATCGGACCACCCATTGGGGCGGCGTAAAGACAATCGCGGTGATGCGACGGACGATTTTGGTTTGGAACTTGTTTTGGGACTTCGAGTTGTGACGCGATCTCGAGGTGAATTTCGGCGGAGGAAAAACGTGGATTTTCGCCGAATTAGGTTACGTCATTCGTGGAGGCCGGGCGATGCGGCGGAAAACGCTTTTTTCCGGCGTTTTCGAGGCGTCGGCCGAGTGGTTTGAAACGACCTAAGTCCGATTGTCGCGAGGACAATTGTCATCGGGACACGTGACAATTGTCATGGTGATAGTGCCGATGGGAAAGTCGCTTTCGACGAGGGCTTTCCGACGGAAGGGAACCGCGAATGAACGCCAATGAACGCGAATCGGCGCGCATTCGCCTCCCTTCGCGGTTCTATCAACGTACTCATCTCGCTCCGCGAGATGCCACAAAACTAGCTGCGTCCCGGTTTCAGCTCCGTCCCGGTTTCAGCTCCCGGGCGCTCGATTCATCTATCGTACTCACGTATTCATCTTGCTCCGCAAGATGTCCGGCATCTCGCAGAGCGAGATGAGTACGTTGGCGAGCGAGTTAGTTTTTCAGTTTCGGAGGACAAAAGCTGTCGGAACTATTTTCCGCAAAAAGAGTTCTGACCGCTCCTGTTTTCCGATTGCCTTTCGTGCTTTGGCCCTTTCGCGTTTTCGTGACGAGAAAAAGGAGGTTGACTGCCGACAAGGAGCAAAGCTGCCGGGAGTCTTTATCTTGACGTGGAATCAAATGACCGCGCGGCAACGT
>JAEWUR010000137.1 GCA_023397045.1 Planctomycetota bacterium | reverse complement strand
GTCCGGAGAAGGGATTCCGGCATTTTGTCGAAGCCGCAGCCATCGTGCTTCGCCGGCAACCGTCAACCGGATTCGTCCTGTTTGGCGATGGACCGTTGCGCGAGGAGTTGAAACGGGAGGTCGAAAGTCGCGGTCTCGCGAAGCGGTTCCACCTCGCTGGATTTCATGCGGATCTGGATCGGTACTACCCGGCGTTCGACCTCCTCGTGCTGCCGTCGTACACCGAAGGGCTTCCCAACGTCGTGCTCGAATCCTATGCGGCCGGCGTGGCCGTCGTGGCCACGGCCGTCGGCGGCACTCCCGAGATTATCGACGATGGAGTCCACGGATATCTCGTCGAGCCCGGTAATGCCCCCATGCTGGCCGACCGAATCGTCGCGATGCTATCGGATGACGCACAACGTGGCCGCATGGCACGTCGCGGACAGGAGAAGGTGCGGGAACATTTTTCGTTCGATGGCCAGGCGATCGAGTACCACCGACTGTTCGAGAGACACGCGGTTCCGGTAAGAGCGGGATGCCCATGAAGTTGCGCCCGGCCATTCGCGATATCGTGGTGCGGATCGCGTCGATTGTCACGTCACCGCTGTGGATTCCCGTGCGTCTGTCGGCTCGTGTGGATCGTCGTGACAATCTGTTTTTGGCTTGCTCGCAGTTTTTAAGCCTGTTTCCCGGCCTGCCCGGCATTTTTTTGAGACGAGGTTTTTATCGAATGTGCGCCGACGACGTTGCGTTGGACTGCACCATCGAATTTGGGACGTGGCTTGCACACCGGCGCGTCGAAATTGGGCGGCGCGTGTACATCGGCGGACGATGCACCATCGCTGCATGCTCCATCGGCGAGGATACGCTCATCGGAAGCAACGTCGACCTCGTGGCAGGCAGGCATACGCATCGATTCGATGACGCGGAGCGGCCGATTTGCGATCAACCGGTCGAGTTCCGGCAAATTCGAATCGGGCGTAACGTCTGGATCGGAAACAGCGCGGTCGTGATGAACGACGTGGGCGACGGCGCCGTGATCGGGGCCGGCAGCGTCGTCGTGAAACCAATTCCAGCCGGGACCGTGGCGGCCGGGAATCCTTGCACCGTCAAAAAGACGTGCCGAACGGCCTCATCGCGCGACCTCGCCGAACCATGTCACTTTTGACCATCCCGACCTGCCGTCGACAGCGATCCTCTGGTCCGAACATCGAGACAACGCGCCGGAATCCAATCCGAGTGTGCTTCATGATCGATCGCCTTGGCCGGGCCGGCATCGAGGGCCAACTTTTGTTGCTGCTTCGCTGTCTGAACCGCGCGAACGTCGAGCCCTTCGTCTGCCTGTTGGACGGCCGCGACGAACGGGATTCCACGGCGCTGCTCGATGCCGGCTGTCACGTCTTGCGCCTCGGCGTCCGGTCCCTATTGCGGCCTTCGACAATGCTGAAGGCCCTTGAATTCGCCAAGCTGTTGCGTCACCATCGGGTGGATGTGGTGCATCCCTTGTTCACCGACAGTCTGTATTTCGGCGCGCCGGCCGCGCGACTGGCCGGCGTCCCGTGCGTCGTGCGTTTTCGAGTGGACATCGGGTATTGGATGACGCCGATCGATCGTTGGGTCGGTCGGGCGTTGAGCCGTATCGTCGATGCAACGATGGTAAACTGCGAAGCATGCCGGCAGACGACCATTGATCGCGAATGGGCGGCTCCCGACTCGATCGCGGTCATTCCGAACGGCGTCGATCTCGCGCGATTTGAACCGTATTCCGGTGGCGCAATTTCACGTCGCGTCGAGACGCAACGTGTCGGAATCGTTGCGAATCTGCGTCCCGTCAAGAATCTGGAGTTATTCATTCGGGCGGCCGAGATCGTGGCTTCGACGCGTCCGAGCGTCCAGTTCGAGATTGCCGGCGAAGGCGATCAGCGGGCTCCGCTTTCGCGATTGATCGAACAGCTAGGTTTGGCCGATCGCGTGACGCTGGTTGGGTCGGTAGGCGACGTTCCGGCGTTTCTCGGCCGACTCGACGTGGCCGTTTTGTGCTCTCGATCCGAAGGATTGCCCAACGCCGTGATGGAGTACATGGCCGCCGGGCTGCCAAGCGTAGTCACCGACGTTGGTGGAAATCGAGAACTGATCGACCACGAGCGCCACGGACTGATCGTGCCCTCCGACGATGTCGAGGCGCTGGCGGCGACGATAGGTCGGCTTCTCGACGATCGGCATCTGGCCCAACGGCTGGGCGCGGCGGCGCGCCGTCGGGCATTGGCCGAGTTCGGGGTCGACGTCCAGGCTCGCCGCTATGAAGAGTTCTACCACGACCTGTTGCAGCGAAAACGTTCTCTCGGGTAGCCGGAAATGTTGCCGTCCATACAAGCTGCAAACGATCTTCGATTCGGATCGGCCCATCGATTGGCAACTCGTGCCGCCGCATCGCCGATGATCTGGCTGTTGATCGGATACATGTGGCTATTCGTTCACCGGCCTTTCGAGATTTGGCCGGTCCTGGGATCGCTTCACATCGAGCGGATGTACATGATTCTCGTCATCGTCTATTGGCTGACGTCGAGTCCGCGGTTTGTGATGGGGAATCGCCTGCATTTCGCGTTCACTCTCTTTCTGTTCGCCATGTTCACAAGCTGGCTTCTGAGCCCTTATCAGCACGAGGGTGACGGGACCATCGCCGGATATCTGAAATATGTCGTGTTCTACGTTCTGTTGGTCACCTCGGTTCGAAATGAGGGCGATCTCCGCGGAATCCTGGTGGGATACCTCGGCGCCATGATGGTGTTCATGTTGCACAGCTTGTGGGAATATTGGTGCGGCCGGGCTTGGATGGCGCAGGGCATCGTAAGGATGCGCGCCGTCGGCGCGACGTTCGATTACAACGACCTGGCGGGATTGATCGTCTGCTCGCTGCCTTTTCTCTGGGCGCTGTGGCCTGATTGGAGATCCCTCGGAAGACGACTCTTGCTGCTTGCCTACCTGGGGGTGGCGTTTTCCTGCATCCTCCTGACCGGATCTCGCATGGGCGCTTGCGGGCTAATTCTGGCGGGCGGTTTAGCATGTTGGATGTCGCCGAATCGCTGGCGTCTTCTGGCCATGAGCCCCGTGTTACTGGCCGTGGCCTTCCTGATGCTGCCCGAAGACCGCGTGAACCGATACCTAACGCTTGTCGATTCGAGCAGGGGACCGGCCAACGCAACGAGTTCCGCCGCCAATTGGCGATTGGAGGGTCTGCAAGCGGCCTTGCCATTGTTCGAGGAACGGCCTTTGGTCGGGTTTGGTCCGATGAGCTTCGGCCGTGCGACGGGAAAAGGCCTGATGCCGCACAACCTTTACGGCCAGATTCTCGCCGAGTTGGGTCTGGCCGGCGCGGTTGCATTCGCCGCTATTCTCTTCTGCGTGGCGAAGAACCAACGTGAGGCGCGGAATATCGTTCAATTCGCAACGTTCGATCGTTTTGATTTCAGCCGGCGGATGGTCGGGGCGTGTTCGGGCGCGTTTATTTTATTGGCGGCGATGGCCTGGGGTTTCAATTTCCTATATTGGCATGTCTGGCTCTGGTTCAGCGGATTCCAAGTGGTTGCCCTGTGCCATCTGAAGCAGGAGTATTTCTCACTTGTGGTTTTCGATTCCCAGCACATGAGTGAAACGTCCGAATCATGGGAGATGTCATCACGATGAGCCCTTTCGATGTATCGCAGCGCCGACATCGCGTTCTGGCGGTTGTTCGCCATCCAGTCGGCGGCGTTCGCACCCACATCCTGTATACCTATCCGCTGCTGCTGGCCGCTGGATACCGATTCACGTTTGTCGTGCCCAATGAAGACTCCAACGCTCAGTTTCGCTCGGAAGTGGTTGAATGGCCCGATTCGGAAGTGGTTGCCGTTCCCAATGGAAAACGCGGCGGATCGCCTCAGTTTCGGCCGGCCGTGCGCCGGTTGCTCAAGCAGGGCCGATTCTCGTTGATCCACTCACACGGAATCGGGGCGGCCGTTCCGACATGGCTGGCCAATTTCGGAATCCACGTGCCGCATGTGATGACCTCGCAGGATGTCTTCTGCCATGTGAATGTCGAGGGCATACGGGGTCGATTAAAACTCCTCGCGCTCGAACGATTGCTGCGGCAATTGGATGTCTTGATCGCGGTTAGCAACGACACGCGCGACGATCATCTGCGGCACCTTCCCCGGTTGAGAAAAGGGCCGTGTCGAATCGTGGTCATGCCGAACGGGATCGACTTGAATCGCTATCCCCTGCTCGACGATGAACCGGCGTCGCTTCGCAAGAAGCTTGGAATCGGTTCCGAGACCTTCCTGCTCGGATTCCTCGGACGATTCATGGAACAGAAGGGATTTCTCGATCTGATCGAGGCGTTGGAACGAATTTTTTCCAGTGCGGAAGTGAACCGGCCTGTGCGGCTGCTGGCCGTTGGCTCAGGCGATTGCCTGGTGAACTACCGAAAGGTGCTCCTTCGCCATCCGAACGCCGCTCGGAACATCGCCTTCATGGACCACGTTCCCGTGGCCGCGCCGGTTCTGCGGGAATTGGATCTGCTTGTCATGCCGTCGCTCTGGGAGGCGTGCCCCATTTTGCCGATGGAGGCCATGTGCATGGGCGTGCCGGTGCTGGGAACAAGCTGTCTGGGGTTGCGGGAGGTCCTTCAAGGGACGCCTTCCGTCATGGTGCCGCCGGGCGATTGCGATGCACTGGCCGGAGCGATTCGCCGCGCCATCGCCTCGCCTTGGACCGAATCGGCCCGCCGTTATGCCAGCAAGGCGCAGGAACGATTCGATGTCAGACGGCAGGCCGCCAGGCTTCAACAACAATTCGATGAACTCGTTAGCGACGTGCAACATGTCTGATCGAGATGGTCGGCGAGGCGTAGCCATCAACGCCGTCACCAATGCAGGCGTCATGGCGGCCAAGGTCGTGGTCGTGTTCTTGGTAACCCCCATCCTTGTCCACAATCTCGGTGACACGCGATACGGCATCTGGATGTTCGTCAGCTCGATCACCGCGTATCTGGCCTTGGGCGATTTCGGCGTCAAGACCGCGGTGATGCGGTTCGTCGCGCATTACGACGGGCTCAACGACCCCGACGGCATTAATCGGGTGGTCAACACG
>JAEWUR010000103.1 GCA_023397045.1 Planctomycetota bacterium | reverse complement strand
ACCTCTCGCCCCTCACCTCCCGCCTCTGGCCCCTCGCCTCCCGCCTCTGGCCCCTCGCCTCCCACCTCTCGCCCCTCACCTCCCGCCTCTGGCCCCTCGTCCCGCATCAACTTTGCGAGTCCGAAATCGGCGATTTTGACCTGTCCTTTCTTGTCGAGCAGGATGTTTTCGGGCTTAATGTCGCGATGCACGACGCCGGAATCGTGGGCGAATTGCAGCGCGTCGCAGATCTGCGGCACGATGGCCAACGCCTCTTCCGGCGTGAGCTTGCCGCTGTCGAGTAGTTGGCGGAGGTTCAGCCCGTCCACGTATTCCATCAGGAAATAATAGAGGGGACTCCATCCCTCGTCCCTCGCCTCCCGTCCCCCGTCGCTCCTCTCCGTCTGCCCGAAGTCGTAGACCGCGACGATGTGCGGATGGCTGAGCCGGGCCATCGCCCGGGCCTCGCGGACGAACCGCTCGGCAAAGGCCGGCTCGCGACCGATCTTCGGCGACAGGATTTTGAGCGCGACGAGCCGATCGAGCCCTTTTTGCCGGGCTTTGTAGACGACGCCCATGCCGCCGCGCCCGAGCAATTCGACGATATCGAGTTCTGGGAAAAGGGGCGCTAACTCCTCGGGCGTCGGAGGCGAGTAGGCATCCCCGTCCGACGGTCCGCCGGTCGCATAGGTTTGGGTGTCGAGCCCTCGGCGCAACAGGCAGCCGGGACAAAGAGCCAGCGGGGCATCGGCAGCAAGTTCGGCCCCGCAGTCGCCGCATCGTTTCTTTTCAGTCATCGCAGTACCCTCCACTTTTTACAGAAGCAAATTGCGCGAAAGGTTACACGCCGACGTCCAAAAAAACGGAAAAGGGACTCCGGTCGGCGATCTGGTTTTGCATGCTGGCATTGCTGACGCTGCTGGCATGTGGCGGCTCGTCCAGTCAAATTCGCCGGGCTAGAGGCAAGAGAGAAGGTATCGAATTTCGTCGTTGATTTCATCCTCCGTGGCAACCGTCTGCGCGATTTCTTCGCGTAGGATGGCCCGATAGCGGCGACGCATGCGGTGGACGGCCACTTTGACGGCTCCCGGCGTCATGCCCAACTCGGTTGCCGCTTGGGCATGCCCGCCGGCGTTGCGTCCGACCGTTAAGAAGTCTTTCAAGCGATCGAAGATTTGGCGTTTTCCCTCGGATTCGAATTCCGATTGGAGTCGGGCAAGGACCTGCTCCAGGACGGTGATTGCCCATTGTCGTTCGTACAGTTTCTCCGGCGTCAAATTGCAGGCGGGTTCGAGTCGGTATCGGGTTTCGGCTTGCAGGGCGTCGAGTGGGACGAACGAAGCGTGTCCGCCGCGTTTTGTGGCGTGCGAACGATCCCATTGGTTGGCGAGGAAGTGTTTTAGCGATGCCAGCAAAAAACTGCGAAATTTCCCGCGATTTCGGTCGATATTGGTCAAAAAATCCTTGTCGAGAAGTTGCAGGAAGAACTCTTGGGTGAGGTCTTCGGCATCGTGGGCTTCGTGGCCACAACGCCGCGTGTAGGCGTACAGCGGATACCAATAGCTGCGGCACAATTCAGCCATGGCGCGATGGGCTTCGGACGACCGGACGTCCTCTCGTCCATCCTGGCGACCGGCCGCCAGGACGACCAAGCTCCAGTGTGTCGTGGCGAAGCGGTCCTTACAGGCCGATGAACTTTCTTTGGGCGTAAGCATCGGGACCTTCCAGTCGTGAATGGGCCGATCGTGAACGGGCGATCTTCGGTCGAGCATATCCCGCGATGGGCCGTACTGCAACGGACGAAAAAGCGGAAGGGTCGGACTGGACCGGTCGGTAGAAACCGCCTATTTGCGTAGTTTATATGGGTTACATTATGTACGTCTACATGGCTGTTTATGTTAAACAAAACCACCCGTATTAGTTGTGTCTTTATCTATTCTACGGCTACACCACACTTCTACCACACATCTTCTGTTTCGGTATTTTCCGGATTTGGCAATTATGTGCGATAGCTGTGGTGTAGACAGCACACGGTCTTATTAAAGGCATTTTCCATTTTTGAGGTAGCGCAGCGGATTCGACGGAAAGAATCGTCTTTTCTTCGGTCCATCAACAATCACACTAGAAAGCGGTGGCCACAATGAAACGAAGACTCCTCTTGCTTGCGTCGATCACACTCTTGTCATCGGCGGTTGTTGCCCAAGCGGCTCGGTTCACGGTCGATTCGATTGGGACTGAGGCCGATCCGGTTCGCGTAATGAAGGGCGCGAAAGACGCGCTGAAGAACGGCATCATTCTCTCGCAGCTAAATAACGAAGGCGGGGTGGGGCTTCCTGTTTACACGGCTGGTTCGGGCGCGAAGGCCTTCGCGGTCGACGCAGCCAGTGGAAAGACGAAGACGTTTTTTACGGTCACGTTCACCACGAAAGACAAGTATACTTTTGGTGATGACCCGAAAAGTGTGGCGATCGATCTGATTACCGGCATGGTCGGCAAGTCGTCGGGAACTGTCAATATTGCGACCGACGTCGCGAAGGGCAAGCCGGCCCTGTTGAAGCCGCCGAAAGGTGGAGTGAACACCGAGGCGTTGCTCACCTACTCGATCAACTCGCTGGAACAGCGCAAGATGAAGGTGGCGAAGGTCAAGTTCGGCGACATGCTGAAGGGGGCCATCATTGATACGTCGCTCGCATCGTCGCCCAAGTTCATGGTCGCAACCGGTAACAAGGGCGAGTACGCCGAGAGTTTGGCGGACGCGTGGGTTGCGAAGGCTGGCGACTACCAGTTGGTCGACGTTAAGACGGGTATTGGTGGATTGACGGTTGAGACGAAGTTGGTCAACACGGCGACGGCTCATATCAACAGCAAAGGTAAGTTGGCGGTCGATAACACGCCGCTGCGTATCTACGGAACGACTGGTTTTTCTGATTATGCCGAAAAGGTGAAGATTCAGGACAAGCTGGTCCCGGTAGAGACGGGCGAAGCCGAATCGGTTGGAGATACGAAGCCTTACAAGCCTTTGACGATTTCCTATGAGGCCACGACCGTTGGTTTGGCCAAGAAGATTCAGAAGTCGCCCGGCAAGAAGGGGGATGGCATTTGGTGGGGAATTAACGGCAAGCCGATGACCGACTTCGGTCAGCCTGGCAAGGTGTCGTTGTTGAAGGCTCAGATCGCGGCCGGGCACGAAATTGCCCAATTCAGCACGACCCCGGGCCAATCGTTCAGCCTTGCGTCGAAGATTCCTGAAAAGGGCACCTTGAAGGCTGAGACGACCGCGAACCCCACGCAGGTCACCTACGTGGAAGATCCCAAGAAGCCCGGCGTGTATAAGATCGCCACGAAGACGAATCTGAAGAACCTCTACAAGGTTGTCGGCAGCGAAGCCGAGATCCTTGCCGGCTACTATGCTAGCGGAACCGGCGCGGCCGCCGACAGCGAGATCAACATGCAATGGCGTGCTCGTACCCAGGAAGAGGCTCATAACCTCTTGAAGGATAAGTCGGTTGGCTATTTGCCGACGGATAGGAGTCCGGCATGGTTGACGAGCGACGTGGTTAAGATTGGCGGGTCGGCTGTGACGAACGACCTGTACTACGCGTTGCAGATCTCGTTCGACAACCGTATCAACCTGTCGTTCGACGGGCCGGTGAACGGTCTGCTGGACAACGAGTGGGATACTATGTGGATCGGCCAGTTGGACAGCACTGGCACCAAGTGGGAAGCGGCTGTGGATCTGTCGGATCCGAGCAAGGCCCACTACAGCAGCGACGAGGCGAACAGCGCCACGTTGGAGCAGTTCCTCGAAAGCGCTCTCACGGGCGGTGCGACGCTTGAGAGCCTGGTGGGCAACTGGGGTGTCGACAAGGCGAGCAGCAAGTCTTGGGCGATCGTCAAAGGTGGCGGAAGCGGCATCTTTGCGGTGGTTCCGGAACCGGCTACTGTCTTGATGTTGATCTCGGCGACCTTGGGCGCCGTGACCTACGGCTGGCGTCGGTTCTCCCGTCGCGGCCGAGTCGTAGCCTAACCAAAGGCTGAATTCTGTCGATTTCAACCGGCGGCTGTCCACAAAACGGCCGCCGGTTTTGTTTTTCTTGACGGGAGATTTTTGCGGTTGTCTCTTGCGATGTTCCCGGCGATTGATAGAATCACCAAGTCATGGAGACAACAT
>JAEWUR010000100.1 GCA_023397045.1 Planctomycetota bacterium | reverse complement strand
TTGGTCGATCCACTGTTGGGCCGTATCGGTTCGGTTGGTCAACGCATGAATCGAAATAATCTGGTGTTTTGTTGCTTGAGAAGTTCGCAAGTTGAGCGAATCGACGTTCTCAAGGTTTGCGCCGGTTATCGCTGCTCCGAAGGTATTGTGGATCAATGGATCGATGCTCGCCGTGTTATTCGGATCGAGTCGTTGAACCGACAAGTTTTGCGCCCAAACGGATCGCTCATTGCGGTGATACCAGAGAACGCGGTTCGTTTGATTGCCGACAACGGTATCAGGTTCACGATACACTGGATTCGGGCTGTCCTTGAGCCCCAGAATGCCCATATCCAGCTCACGGCCGGTTATCTGTCGGCGCGCTATCCGCCAGGGTTCAAATGTTACGTTGGCGTCAAATGCCGATGCCCGTTGCACATCGACGTGAACCGTCGGATTGTTCGAATCGACCCACAGCTTGACTGTCGTCGCTGCATTGCCCGAGCCGGCATTGAATTGGATTGTCCCATCCTGAAGTCGCAACTCTTGTTGAAACGGACCAAGCGATGGAAAAGTGTCGGCGGGCAAACGGACTCGGACCTTCCCGAGTTTCAGCAGACTGCCGTTCTCGTCCCAAGCATCCGTCTTGCTCAGATAGAAGACCAAATCGCGATTGTTTTCGGTCCAGACGTTCACACCAAGGTCGCCATTGCCCAGCGGCATAGACCCCTGCGAGTTGATGCTGGGAGTGGTCCAAAGGACATTATTGTCTTCGACCGATCCGGCCTTAACCGTTTCAATGCTCACACAAAGAAGAACCAAAGACAGAATAAATAATCGCACGCGAAGGGATAGAGTGTTCATTACTTCTATTGAAGGTCGAGTGTTAAGTGGTTGTCGCCCGGTGTGATGTTGTGGGTCAAGCCACTCGTGGCGGGATTGTTGTATTTGGCGGGAATCAACGACTTACCCGTGACACCGTAATTCATGCCGCCAGCAAGCGCTTGCTGAGGTGTCATTGGTTTCTGGTCGCCCCCGGAGGACTTTGTGCTGGCCTGTTCCGCGAACACCGCGATCCGGGCCAATCCGACCGGAACGCCGTCATCAACTTCATAAGTGCTTGCTTCGGTTATTTGTCCGCTCACAATCTTCGCATGGGCCGGCCTTGCCCCCGATACCTCAATAATTAACGATCCTGTGGCAAGAGGCTTGCCGCGATACGACACTGTGCCGTACACATTGCCGAGGCTCGGACATTGCGGCCCGCATCCCAAGGCTAAAAATACCAAGAGTACTGGAAACCAACAGACATATCGCATTGTCGAAACTCCGCCTTCTCCGAATTCGGCTATGGAACTTGGATGGTTTCGCCACCGTCACGAGAGGCCATGGCGCGATATGCCACGCCATCGATTCCCTCGCTGAAATAATGGACAGAAGCATCTCCCATGCAGAAGTTGGCGCCGCCAGGGTGCATCGAGCGGAATCCGAGAGATTCATCCCATCGTGGATTTGCGATATTTGGAATATCATTCATGAGGGATTCGTTCATGAAATTGATGGGATGGGCCGTGGTGGCAACCGTCTCGACTCCGTAGTTCTGGCTGATGCACAGCGCGCCGATGCACTCACCGACGCAAACTGTGTTTGAAAGGCCGTCGCGAACATCGGCAAACATTGCACTCCATCCGTATCGCCCCATCATTCCGCGACCGGGTTGACCCTGCGTGGCCATCGTCTGATTGCCGTAGGCAGGCAGTTCTCCGACGCCTGTCGTATTGATATAGTCGCCAAGACATGCTGCATAGTCAGATTGTGAGATGCAATAGTCCGGCGAGGGAAATCCCTCTTCTTCGAGAACCTGATTGGCCAGATGGTCCGAGGGACACACAAATCCAGAATGAACGGCCTTGATGAATTCCAGGTTAGGCGTCTCGTAGGATTTCTTTCGGAAGTCGAGAAGCATGAACTCCGCGTCGCCTTCGATAAATGCCAGGATTCGGGGCTGCCAATTGAAATAGTTCTGTCCGGTGTGACTTCCAAGTCCGCCGATGTCGATGTACGGCAGCCGTGCCCACGAGCTGTGGTAATTGTGCAGGGCCACGCCGATCTGCTTCAGGTTGTTCGCGCACTGCATTCGCCGGGCCGCCTCGCGCGCCGCCTGAACGGCGGGCAACAGCAAAGCGATCAGAATGCCGATGATGGTAATCACCACCAGCAATTCCACAAGCGTAAAGCCGTTTCGTCGGTTCATGTTGACTTTCTTGCGTCTTCGCGTCTTTGCGTGATTTGTGGCCCAGTTGTTCGGCACGCCAAGGCGTGGAGACGCAAAGGATGTGCATTGAAAGAGTGCTCTTCTTCCCTTGCGATCCTTTGCGTCTCTTTGCCGTCGTTTATCAGTATCATCACTATCGGCGCTTGTGCCAAGCATAGCACAGCAGCCCTACCAGGCCAGCCACCAGGAGAGCCATCGTTCCCGGTTCGGGCGTCGGCGTGGTTGTGACCGTCACCAGATCGAGGTTGGCTTGCACCCAGTCGTCCGCGTAGAGATCGAACGCAATCTCCAACGACTTGCCGACATCGGCGGATGTGGTTGTGTAGCTAAGGGTTTGCAGCGATCCGGTCGATCCAAGCCGAATGTCCGTGCAGTTCACATAGCCGCTGCTGGTGCGATTGGCGTAACCATCGCCCAGGATGTTCAACCAGCCTTGAATGTAAACACCCACACCTACACCGTTGGGGCTGCCGACATAGTAGCTCATATCCAGCCTCTCACCGGCCGCTTGAATGGTGTAGACATTGCTCTGCCAAACCCAATCGTTTTCAGCGGTCGTCGACGGATTCTCCCAATACAAGTATTGCCCAGCGTCGACTCCGCCATCGACCAGCCCCTGTCCCGCAGCAATGCCAGCGACTGACCAACCTGTCGGAGGCGTGTACGCCTGCCACTCTTCGACATCCGGCGAACTAAATGAGCCGTTCAAATGATTCGCGTCCATGATGACATCTGCCTGGGCCGTTGCGGCAATGCCCCACATCCAAAGTATAGCGAATACGCCTGCAACCATAAACCTACGCATGACCTTCCTCCAAAACAAGAGTGCTGGCATCCTGCCGTCCGGCGGACCGCCCGTCGGGCGACGAGGTGCCAATTGGTTTCTTCCATCATTCCGAAGCGTTCTGCCACATACCAACGATTTGCAGGCCGGCAATGAATAACGTGCTATGCTTCGCCGACTCATCGGGCGATGCAACAAGTCTCAAGTCGCCGGCCAAGTTGTTGAATATCTGATAATTGCCCGAATCCGTTCGAGTGCGGTATTGGCGAAAACAATTCAGTTCGTAGGTTGGTCGGCCGATGGCAAGAGGCAATGAACCGTTGGCAGTCATGAGGAAGCTGTGGAAAT
>JAEWUR010000075.1 GCA_023397045.1 Planctomycetota bacterium | reverse complement strand
ATGGCCAATCGAGGTTTCAACTGGTCGGGCCTGGCGGTGCCGGTCGTGGCGAGTTGCCGGACGGTGATCGAGGCGACCAAATTGCCGATCAAGGCGGCCTCGGCCAACTCGGCCCCGGACGCCAAGGCCAAAACGCCGCCGGCCGTCGCACTGTCGCCCGCGCCCGTCGTATCGGTCGGGCCTTCGACCCGAATGCCGGGCACGCGAGTCAATTCGGGATCGCTGACGATCATGCCTTCGGGCCCGCAGGTGGCAACGATCGGTGCGCCGGTCAAAGACCTCAGTCGACCGACCGCATCGCGAAGCTGCGACTCGTCAAGCCGCTCGCCGGGCGATGGATTGTCGATGCCCACGGCCTCGAACTGGTTGGGCTTGATGATGACGTTGCGAAACTCGCGAATCCGGCGGCGGCTATCGGCCCAAAACGTCACGTTCGGATGCCGACGGGCTCGATCGCCCAGCGCCTCGACGAGCAATGGAGTGACCGCGCCGCAGCCCGGTTCTTCCACTTGGTCCAAGACAATCACCGCATCGACTTGCGGAAGCATCGCGTCGAGGGCGGCAATGATTTTGTTTTGCGTGGCCTCGTCAGTCGCCATTCGATTTTTCGTGTCATAGCGCGAGTGCTCGCCGGTCAGGCTGGCATCGTTCCGGTCGCGCGGTTTCAGGTAGGTCGGCGTATGCCGTTGCGGGACGCATTCGAGATGGTCGATTTGGCATCCCAAGGCCGTCAGGTCTTTTCGCAGTTCATAGGCCTCGCCGTCGTCGCCGGTGAATCCGATGGCGTGCAGCGTTCCCGCGCCAAGGGCCGCGAGATTGCAGACCACGGTGCCCGCCGCACCGGGACTATGCCGGATGGCGACGACCTGATGGGCGATCTTGCCCGTTTCCAGGCTGATCTCGGCCAGCGACGGCTCGACGTCAATGTACTTGTCGAGGAAGAAATCGCCGACGACGGCAATCCGAGCTTTCGGAAAACGGCCGACGAGCTCGTCGAGCCGCTGGTCCGTCATGGAACGAAAAATCCGCATGGCCTATTGATGCTCACAAAAGTAATGTTCGAGCCGAAGACTCCTGTTTACCGGCCTCCCGTTGGTCGGCCTTTCAACATTGTCTATCTCGGGCCGAATATGGCTCATTCCAGAGATAGGGCACCAGAGTTTCGCATTCCCGATAGTCGGCGATCACCACGTCGGCTCCCGCGCCGATCAGTCGATCGCGTTTCCAAGGGTCGGGTTTTCCGCTCCGAGCAGCCTCGTCGCTGGCCACCGCGACGGCGACGCCACCGACCTCTTTGACATTGCTGATTTCGACATAACCGTCGCCGAACCCCAGCATTTCCGAGCCGTCGACCTGATGTTCCTTCAGGATGCGCTCGATGACCATCGCCTTCGAGAACGATTTGTAATCGTCGAGCGCCCCATAAATATTCTTGCCGAAATAGCAATCGAGTCCCAGCATTTTGGCCTCTTCGATAACATACGGCTCATCGGTGCCGCTGGCAAGATAGATCGCCGCGCCGCGTTGGACGATCGCATCGAGCAATTCGAGCGAACCGGGGACCAGCATTTCCTCGGGCCGGACCGTTCCCTGACGGAGTGCCTCGTGCCGGCTGGCGATTCGCTCCATGAGCCGATCATGGTACATCTGTTTATAGTCGACCGGTTCCAGCGGCGTTCCGCCGCGTTTGCGCACTTCTTCGGCCAGACGGATCATCTGGTAAATCGTCTGCTTGCCGGCCAGGTGCATGACGAAGTCGCGACAAAGCTCGGTCAGCTCGGCGTCCGACTCCTCGGTGCCGGTCGATTGCAGCACCTCGACCATCATCGGGATCATCACCTCGGGCCATCCCTCGCGGATGAGGCTGAGCGTGCCGTCAAAGTCGAACAAGACGTGCCGCGGCGGTTTGCGGTGGTTCGACGGTCGAACGATTTCAATGCCGGTGCCGTCGAGGAACGTCGGCTCGGCGACCGGTTCGGCAACCCGGCGGTAATCATCTTCACAGCAATTCGGCGTTGTCATGCTCGCGTCGTTCGGGTTCATGGAATGCGATGTTTTGGGATTGTTCCCAGCGGGAGGCCTTTCATTGGACGTTTCTTCCAACTCTATCCACCTGAGCCGTCGCGAACAATGACCGTTAGCGTCAAGTTTCTATAGAATAGCGTCACGGCCCGGCGTGCCGAAACCCTTCGCGATACTGCTTCGGCGTGCGTTTGGCCCACTGTTTGAACAACCGGCACATGTGCTCCTGATATTCAAAGCCCGCCAGTTGGGCGATTCGTGCCAACTTCAGATCCGTCTCGCTGAGCAACTTGGCGACTCGTTCCAGTTGGATGCGGCGGATTTCTTGTTGCGGCCCCCGGGCAAGCGTTTTTTCAAATCGGCGTTCCAACGATCGCCGCGAAACGGGCAATTCGGACAGGAGTTGCGCGACCGTCAAACCCTGGCAGGCTCGCTGGCGAATGATCCGGCACGCCGCGGCCACCGTGCGGTCGTCGATCGCGAGCAATTCGGTCGATTGTCGCGGCACGACGCCGAGCGGCTGAAGATAGAGCGGCTCGGTGGGCGGTTTTTCGCCCTCCATCAGCCGTTCGAGAAGTCCCGCGGCCTCATAACCGATCTTCTCCAGGTTGTGAGCAACGC
>JAEWUR010000032.1 GCA_023397045.1 Planctomycetota bacterium | reverse complement strand
CGGCGCTGGCTGGCAGGCACCGCCTTCGTCGGATCGGCCGCGGCGGTCGTGATGGCCCTGGCCCCGCCCAGCCAAGCGTGGATGGTGGTCGCGCCCTTCGTCCTGATGGCCATCTGCTTCGAGCTTTCGCTGGTCCCCTACAACGGATTCCTGCCCGAAATCACCACCGAAGCAACCATCAACCGCGTCTCGGCCTGGGGATTCGCGCTAGGCTACATCGGCGGTTCCATCCCAATGGTCTTGGCCTGGGGACTCGTCCATTTCGGAAACGATCTCGGCTGGCTCGACGACATCGATCAGCATCGGGCAGGCATCCTGCTGCTGGGACTCTGGTGGGGCGTCTTCAGCCTTCCCATCGTGTTGATTCTTCGCGATCGCGGACACCCGCCGGCAACACGAGCGCCGCTGCTCAGCGCCACACGCGACGCCTTCGGTCAGGTCGGCCGAACGCTGGCCAACGTGCGACGGTTTCCCGCATTGGCGCTCTTCCTGCTGGCGTTTCTTTTCTTCAATGACGGAATGCAAACCGTCATCACGCAAGCCAACACGCTGGCCATCAAGGAGTTTCGCTTCTCGATCGACGAACTGTTCGCCTTGGTGTTGATGATCCAACTGATTGCGTTGCCGGGCTCGCTCGTCATGGGCTGGCTTTCCGATCGACTCGGACAGAAGCCCGTGCTGATGGCTTGCCTTATGGTTTGGGCCGGCCTGCTGTTCGCCGTCATCTTCATCGAGGGAAAAGCGGCGTTCTGGTGCATGGGCGCGGTCCTGGCCCTGGTGCTCGGCGGCACGCAATCGGTGAGCAGAGCCATGATGGGCACCATGACGCCCCAGCGGCATGCCGCCGAATTCTTCGGCTTCTTCAATCTCTCCGGCAAGGCCGCCAGCATTCTCGGGCCGGTCCAATTCGGCGCGATGATCTACCTGACCGGCAAGCCTCGCTTGGCCGCCGTCAGCCTGCTCGTATTCTTCGTCATCGGCGGACTGCTGCTGGCCTTCATCAATGTCGCCCAAGGCCGGCGTCAGGCCATCGAAGACGCCGACAAATGAACTCGATCGAGCCGACGGCAAGGTGTAGGTGTAGCCCCGATTGCTCGCAATCGGGGTGCCGCAGGCACAAGAGGCTTTTCGAGAAATGTCGGAATCTCCGTAAACCACAGCCTTTTTGTCCGAGCCCCTGCGGCTGCGCCGTCCCGATAACCCAGCGATCAGGGCCACCCCAAGTGACTTCGCGGTTCACCTGGGACTCCGTCGCTCGCAATTTGACTTCCCATCATCCATGACCTAGGTTTCTGTTGGCCGACGCTTGGCCGAATTTCGTGTTGGGGGGCAGCCTGGTCAATGATGCTTTTCTGAAACATGGGGCGACGGTCTGCGCCCTCGGTCCCATCGAGAAGGACAACGCATGAAACTTCCCATGCCGCAGATGGATCTCCTCGGCGAGCCGTCGAGGGCGACGGACGATGAGATTCGCACTCAAGTCTGGGGAATGCTCACCACGCTCTATCCCCACAACGATCTGATCGAACGGCGCCGCGACAGCCGGTATCCCTTCCCCAGTCTGGTCCATCTAACGCCCGTCGCCGCCGATGGAATCACGCCCGAGGGAAAGACGATCGTCGTCGTCGGCAAAGACCTTTCGGAACACGGGATCGGCTTCTACCATCAGGCCCCGCTGCAACATCGCCGCATGATCGCCTCGGTCGAATGCAAGTCGGGACACTGGTTGGGATTCCTGATCGACGTCAACTGGTGCCGCTTCACCAAGGGGGGGTGGTACGAAAGCGGCGGCCGATTCATCCAGGTCGTGCTCTCGCCGATAGGGTATCAAGAGGCGTCCTGAGCGGCCATTTTTCCGCAAACCATTCCGACTCGCCCATTCGTGCAATTTGACTCGCTCAACCCAAAAACCTAGATTTGAACTGTCGGGAACAAAGGGCGGCAGGGCCGCCAACCAATACGAGCTACCGCTCGGTTGGCTTCGACCCGCTTCCGTTGGTCGCTGAACATCGTCAAGAACGTCGCGATCTTTGGGGTTAGTAATACAAAGGGCGGCAGGGCCGCCAGCCAATACGAGCTACCTTTTCGGTCCATCGGTGGAGCACGATGATGATTCTGCCAATGCCGCAACTCGATCTTTTTGACCAGGATATCGCCGTCGGCGGCGATGAGGTCCAAATGCAAGTCTGGGGACTTCTGGCCGCGCTCTATCCGCGAAACGACGTGATCGAACGGCGCCGCGAGACGCGATACCCCTTCCCATGCATGATCCACCTGACTCCCGTCGCACGCGACGGCGTCTCGCCCGAAGGCGATAGCGTCGTTGTGATCGGGCGCGATCTCTCGGAACATGGGATCGGGTTCTATCACCAAGAAATCCTGCCCTATCGTCGCATGATCGCGTCGGTGGAGTTTCGACGCGGCGAATGGGTCGCGTTTCTGATCGACTTGAGCTGGTGCCGCTTCACGCGAGGCGGTTGGTACGAGAGCGGCGGCCGCATCCTCCAAACCGTGTTGTCGCCGATGGAAACGCAAACCGTGCCGGTAACCGCCGGCCAAGACGAATCACCCTGATCCCAACCCAAGCCCCCGCGCGTCTTTGCGATGTCCATGCCCGTTGACGGGCATTGCCCGCCGACGGCGGTATTAGGCCCGTGCTTCAGCACGGGTGTCATGCGCGTGAAAGAATGATGTGTTTCGCGAGGGTGGCCCCGATCGCTTGTCTATCGGGGCGCCGAAAGGCACAAGAGGCGTCGTTATTTCTTGATTCTTCATGGTCCGCGAGGCGGACCCTACGCGCTGATTTTCTGAAAGCGTCATGAAGACGGGAACACGAATCTTCACTAATCTACGCTAATTCTTTGATTAGTGTCGATCAGCGAGGATCAGTGTTCCTTCAAAAAACCGCTGTATTCTGACGGAACGGACTCGGCGCCGCCCCACCGGCGCCTTCGTATGAAACCGCATCAAGAAAAACAAGCGGGGTGACGGCCGAAACCGCCACCCCGACTTTTTGTTCAATCAAACGATCGGCAACCGATCATTG
>JAEWUR010000031.1 GCA_023397045.1 Planctomycetota bacterium | reverse complement strand
GCGTTGGACCGGCCGACCTGACGTTCGTCTACGGTCCGGCCGGCGCGGGTTGGAAGCCGATCACCGGCGATTGGAATGGCGATTCGGTGGTCACGATTGGCCTATACCGCGAGAATACGTCGACGTTCTACCTGAAGAACACGAACGAATCGGGGCCGGCGAGCTTCTCGTTCGTTTACGGTCCCGCCGGGAGCGGTTGGACCCCGTTGACGGGCATATGGACGCGGGACGAAGCGCTGTTGGCGGCCGGTGGAGCCGTGGCACGAAGCCAAGGGGCGCTTGCGTTGACGGACGACGAGTTGAAGTCGACGGTGGACGAGGCGATTTCGCGTTGGGCTCAGGCCGGACTGGATGAATTGACGCTCGCGAAGTTGTCGCAGGTCAAGGTGATTGTCAGCGATCTGCCTGGGGCGTATCTGGGCAAGGCCGAATCGGATCGGATCTACCTCGATCGCGATGCGGCGGGACATGGTTGGTTCGTCGATTCGACGCCTGGCCAGGACGACGAGTTCGTCGCGGGCTCGACCGGCTCACGGACGGCCATCGACGCCCGGGCGGTTGATTGGATGGATCTGCTGAGCGTCGTCATGCATGAGTTGGGGCATGTCGCCGGATTCGACGATCTGGGCGGCGTTTCGGACGACGTGATGAGCGCGTTGCTGGAGGCGGGCGTTCGCACGGCAGCCGTCGGGAAATGATCGGGCGCGAGGCGTTGAATTGAT
Source organism: Planctomycetota bacterium (assembly GCA_023397045.1). GTDB lineage: Bacteria > Planctomycetota > Planctomycetia > Pirellulales > Thermoguttaceae > JAEWUR01. The sequence goes on along the minus strand of JAEWUR010000031.1, from coordinate 3,652 downwards.
GCCGCATTGAGCGGAACGCAAAGAAGAATGGGTGGCAGGCTCGTTGAGAGCGTGCCACCCATTTTGATTTTGAGTCTTTCGGTCGGTGTCTGCCGAGCCGAATTGCCGATCAGGGCGTTCGTTAGACGTACTGCGTCAGCCGCTCGACGATCTCGCCTTCGGCGTTGCGAAGGTTGACTTCCAGCGGCATCTGGCCGGGCAGACTGTGCGTGGCACAACCGAAGCACGGGTCGTAGGCCCGGAATGCCATCTCGACCATGTTCAGCAGTCCTTCGTTGACTTTGCCCTTTTGGATCAGGCCTTGTGCGGCTTTTTTGACCGACATGCAGATCGGGGCGTTGTTGTTCGTCGTGCCGACGATCAAGTTGACCTTGGTCAGGATGCCACGTTCATCGGTTGTGTAATGGTGGGTGAGCGTGCCGCGCGGGGCCTCGACGCAACCGACGCCCTCGGTGGGCGTTTTGGTGGGCAGGACGCGGTATTCCTTGCTGGTGATCTGAGGATCGGTGGCCAGTTCGACCCAGCGCTCGGCCGCATAGAGCAGCTCGATGAGCCGAGCCCAGTGGGTGGCCAGCGTATGGTTGACCGGCTTACCGCCGAGGGTTTCGTACATCCGCTTGTACTCGGCCTGGGCCAAGGGCGTGGCCATCGCGTCGGCCGCATTGCATCGCGACAACGGGGTGGCCTTGTAGACGCCGGAATCGTCGCCATCGACGAAGCCTTTCCAGCCGATCTTCTTCAGGTAGGGGAACTTCAGGTAGGACCACGGCTCGACGCGCTCGGCAATGTACTCGCGGTATTGCGAGCAATCGTACTTGGCGTGTTCCTTGCCCGACGGGCTGGTCACGCGGATCTTGCCGTCGTAGAAGTTCGAGCAGTTATTGGCGTCGACCATGCCCATGTTGTATGTCTTGTGGACGTAGACGTCGCCGGTGATCAGTTTGACGTAGTCGGAGTTGGCCAGGACGATATCGTCGAAGACCTTCAGGGAGAACTTGGCGAATTCGATGGCCTCGCGACCTCGGGCTTCGATCTCCTTGCGTTGTTCTTCGTCGATGCCGCGGCTGACGCCGCCGGGCAGACCCCAGTTGGGATGGACGCGTCGTCCGCCCATCATCTGGATCAGAGCGTGTCCGTCATGACGCATCTTCAAGACGTGCTTGGCGACGTCCATGCCGACCTTGGCCACGACGCCCAGGATGTTGCGTTCGGCCGGCGGGGCGGTGGGACCGACGACGAAGTCGGGACCGCCGAGGGCGTAGAAGTGCGTCGTGTGGTCGGTGGCGTAGAAGATGCTGTAGAACAGCTCGCGGAGCTTTTTGGCGGCGGGCGGCGGATCGACGTGGAAGACGCCATCGAGCGCCTTGGTGGCGGCCATGTGATGGGCTTCGGGGCAGACGCCGCAGATTCGCGCGGTCAGGTTCGGCATGTCCTCGGCCGGTCGGCCGACGCAGAACTGCTCGAAACCCCGGAGCTCGGGGATTTGCAGGTAGGCGTTGGCCACGTCGCCCTGCTCGTCGAGGAAGATGTCGATCTTGCCGTGACCTTCAAGCCGAGTGATCGGGTCGATGGAAATTCGCTTCATCGTCATAAACTCCAGGCCGCCGTTCCGACGGCCGATAAACGGGCGTGATTCTCGGATTAATTCGCGTTCTGTAACTTGTTTTTTCGCCGCAGTTGGCTCGACGCCAAGCTGAAACGGTAGAAGCTGCCGATCGGGTCGGGAATGCCTTCAGAGATGATGCGATCGATCTCCTCGGGATCGTTGCTGTCGATGACCGAGGCGAGGGCGCTCATCATTCGGGCGCCGAAGTCGCGAACGCCTTCGTTCGCTCCGTGGCAGCCGATGCACGGCGAATTGACCTTGGGGCACAGGGCGCCGCAGCCCGCCCGGGTGGCGATGCCGGCGCACAACAGGCCTTGCTCCAGCAGGCAGGTCTCTTCGTCGGGAATGATTTCCCAGGTGCGGTAGAACTTCTTGATCTTCTTTTCGCTGCGCTTTCGTTTGCACTCGTCGCAGACGGTCGTGTTGACGCCGATCACGGAGCCCTTCGGCGGCAGCTTGCCTTCGAGGATGGCCACGATGGCCTTCCAGATGTTCTCGGCCTCGGGCGGGCAGCCGGGCAGGTAGTAGTCGACGTCGACGGTCTGGCCCAGCGTCTTGAGCGTGTCGTAAAAGACCGGCAGATGCAAGGTGCCTTCGGGCATCTCGGTTTCCGGCTGCGGGCGAATGTCTTTCGGATTTTCGGGCATGGTCGACGAACCTTCCTTGTAGACCGTGTCGAAAATCTGCTTTTTGGTGTTCATATTGCCCAGGCCGGGGATGCAGCCTTCGCTGGCGCAGGAACCGAAGGCCACGAGGACCTTCGATTTGCGTCGCATCAGTTGGGCCATGTATTCCTGTTCGCTGGTGCGGATGCCGCCGTTGAATAGGCAGACGTCGATGGCGCCGTCGGCCATCTTTTCGACGTCGCGGACCTTGCCGTCGGCGCCGCAGGGGAACATGACGATGTCGAATGCGTTAGCCACGTCGAGGATCTTCTCGTCGATGGCGAGAATCGAGATTTCGCAGCCGCCGCAGGAGGCTGCCCAATAAATCGCGAGCTTGCCTTTGGGTTTGTCACTCATGCCGGCACCTCCATCGCCTCTTCGTGTTCTTTGACGATCGCTTCCAGGGCATGCTTACGCTCGCCGTTTTCCTGCCAGTTGTTGGGCCACTTGAGCGGTCCGAGCCGCTTGACGTCGGCCACGAGTTTGTTGATCGCGTCGGCCAAGACTTGACCTTCGGCGGCCGAGGCCCAGACCAGTTGAACGCGATCTTCCTCGACGCCCATGGCCTTGAGCGTGTGCTGCATCATATTGAAGCGCCGCATGGCCTTGTAGTTCTGCTCGATGTAGTGACACTCGCCCGGATGGCAACCGGCGACCATGACGCCGTCGGCGCCGTCGGCCAGGGCCTTGAAGACGAAGGTCGGATCGACCCGGCCGCTGCACATCACGCGAATGATTCGCACGTTCGGCGGATATTTGATGCGGGCCGAGCCGGCCAGGTCGGCTGCTCGGTAGGAGCACCAGTTGCAGAGGAAGCCGACGATTTTGGGTTCGAAGTTTTCCATGTTGGTCAGTGGTTAAAGACTGGTGTCTAGTTTTTCGTGGATAGCGGTTCGTGTCCTTCAAACGGCCGGTGATTTTCTAGTTTCACTGGCCGTCGGCCACCGCCCACTAGCCACGCAAAGTTTTCTAAACGTTTGCCGATTCGGTCTCGGGTTGCGGCTTGGCGTCCCAAAGGATTCCGTCGATCTCGGCGAAGATCTGCTCGTTGTTGAAGTGGGCGCCGGTGATGGCACCGGCCGGGCAGGCTGCGACGCAGGTGCCGCAGCCCTTGCACAACGCGGTGATGACGAAACTGACGTTCTTCTCGTCGTCGAAATCGATCGCGTTGTAGGGGCACATCGTATTGCAGATCTTGCAGCCCGAGCATTCCTCCTCGGCGATTGAGGCGACGATCGGCTCGATCGTCACTTCGCCCTTGGTGATCATGCCTTGGACGCAAGCGGCTGCCGCCGCGCCCTGGGCCACCGAGGCCGGGATGTCCTTCGGACCTTGGCAGACGCCGGCGACGAATACGCCGTCGGTCATCGTGGCCACCGGG
>JAEWUR010000005.1 GCA_023397045.1 Planctomycetota bacterium | reverse complement strand
GTGTTGCGCGGACTCTGCGTTTCTGTCAAAGCCAATCGACGGTCATGTTGAGATCCTGCGCCAGTCCGCGGAGAGATTCTCGCACGTCCTCGGGCAACGGAATACCCTCGGCCAATGCCTTCCGCCGATTGTCCCATTCCATCTCGCCCGGCACGCAAATGCGGTCAGAGCCTTTGGCCTTGGGGGTTTCGCGAATATCGCGAATCATCGCGTCGACGCGTTCCTTGAACTTGTTGATCGGTGTCATCTGGCCGATATCGAACGCCAGAAACGCCGCGCCGTGTTTGGTCGGCAGCGTCGGATCGTGGTCGATCCAGCTCAACATTTCCCAACGAACCGCCCCGCCGCAGAGCATGCCGGCCAGCGATTCGATCATCAGCGCGATGCCGTACCCTTTATGCCCGCCATAGGGAAGCAGGTGGCCGGCGTGCGGATAGGCGAACGGATCGTTCGTTGGAGCGCCTTCGGCATCGACAAGCCAGCCGTCGGGCACCTTTTTATTGAGCCCTTGGAAGATGCGTACCTTACCGCCGGCCACGGCGCTCGATGCGATGTCGAGGAAGATCGGATCTTCCTTGCCGGCTGGAACCGCATAGGCGAACGGGTTGGTGCCCATCACCGCCTTTCGCGAACCGGGCACCGCCATGCTGGGAATGTCGTTCGACATCGCCATGCCGATCATGTCAGCCTGGGCGGCCATGTTGGCGTAATAGCCGGCGGCGCCAAAATGGCAGCTATTCTTCACGCCCACATACGCGAGACCGGCGGTCTTCGCCTTGCGAATGGCCGTCTTCATCGCGAAGACCGACGTGACCATGCCTAATCCGGAATGGCCATCGACGGTGGCCCAGGCGGGCCCTTCGGAACTGACCTCGGGAACCGCGTCGGCCTTCAAACCGCCCGCACGAAGACGCTTGACGTATCCCCGCAACGCCTTGACGCCGTGGGTGTAGATGCCCATCGCATCGGTCGAAGCGAGCACATCGACCGTTTGCCGCGCATTCTCTTGGCCAACGCCGCACCGTTGCAATGCATCGATGCAAAACGCCTCAAGCTGTTCAACAGGAACATTCTTATTCGTCATGATTCACTTGGATCTTTCAATGACTAGATTTTCCGCGGCCCAACGCCATTGACCACGTTAATCAGCGGCTCGCCGCGCATCGCGATGGCGGCCGTCTTGACGACGCTCTCGCGAAGGTTCTTCACGGCCTCGGCGCTCACCGAGGCGACGTGCGAATTGATGATCACGTTCGGCAGTCCGACCAATTCGCCCTTGAGATCGGGCGGCTCGGGATCGGTGACGTCGAGGGCGGCCGCTGAGATCTTGCCGCTCTTCAATGCGGCCACCAGATCGTCGGTCTTAACCAGCGTGCCTCGCGACGAATTGACGAACAACACGCCGTCCTTCATCTTGGCGATCGACTGGGCGTTGATCATCTGCTTGGTGTGTTCGTTGCTTGGGCAATGCAGCGTGATCAGGTCGCTCTTCGTGAGAATGTCGTCAAGGGTGGCCGGCTCGCAACCGGCGGCCTTGATGACCGCGGGATCGACCGGCGGATCGTAGACCAAGACCTTGGCCTTGAAAGCCTTCAACCGAGCAGCCACTTCGCGCCCGATGCGACCGAAACCGGCCATGCCGACGGTCATATACTTGAGCGTGAACATCTGATTCAGCGGCACGGCCAATCCCCACGCGCCGTTCTTCACCTTGAGGTTATTCGCCGTGATTTTGCGGGTCGTATCGAGAATCATCGCGACGGCATGGTCGGCCACTTCGTCGATGCAGTAGTCGGGCACGTTGCAGACGGGAATACCGCGTGCTGCCGCCGCTTTCAGGTCGACATTGTCCACGCCGATGCCATATCGCACGATGACGCGAGCCTTGTCCATTGCGTTGATGACCGCTTCGTTGACCGGCGCGAACTGCGTGATCACCGCATCGGCGCCTCGCACCAGATCGATCCGCTCCTGCTCGCTGCCCGAGACCATGCCCACGAGCTCAAAGCCCGCCTTATCGCAATAGGCTTTCTCAATCGCAAGATCCCCGAGATTATAATCCGTAACGACAACCTTCATCGAACTGACTCCTTGAATGTTTTTGAAAAAATGACTGTAACCACACTGTTTCAACGTTGTACCCGGCCAGACTCATCGCCGGATAAAAGCTGTTCGACTTCCTCGCGCGAAATCAGGTTGAAATCGCCGGGGATAGAGTGTTTTAGGCACGCGGCCGCGACCGCGAAATCGATGGTCCGCTGCGGATCGAGTTCCGACACCAGACCGAAGATCAACCCGCCGGCGAAGGCATCGCCGGTGCCGACGCGGTCGACCATCTGGATGTCATATCGCCGACTGCGGAAGACGCCGTCACGGCGGGAAAACATCGCCGCATAGCGATTCATCGAGGCCGAGACGCCCTCGCGGAACGTCATGGCCACGGCGTCGAGGTGGAACCGATCGCGCATCCGTTCGGCGAGGCATTCGTGACGTTGGTCCTCGGCGAGGTTCTTCTCGGCGAATTCGATGCCGAAGATCCGTTCAGGATCGTCCTTGCCGCAGATCAGCACGTTGACGTCGTCCAACAGCGGTCTCAACACTCGGCCGGCCTCTTCTAGTGTCCAGAGC
>JAEWUR010000743.1 GCA_023397045.1 Planctomycetota bacterium | reverse complement strand
AACATTGGACTATCTCCGTTACTCTGTGGACCAAGAGAACCTCAATAGCCAATTATTCGCATTCCATCGTCAACTTTCCCCTGCAAGCAGTGCTGTCCCTGAAAGCATTAAAGGGGTAGTTATGCTTCAGCATAACACTCGCGATACTCGAATTCTGTTATGCTAAAGCATAACCTACCAGTCGATTGGCTGGTCGGCCGAACGCTATGGGGGCGGATTTTTTGCCCCCCCCTGCCCCCCCTGCTCTGCTTTGCTCGGGGAAAATTTTCTGTGACATTTTTCGGTTCTGGGTAGAGTATTAGTTAGGGACGGAATCGGCGGTGTGCGACGGCAAACCGGCCGATGGCATTGGTTTCGTCGACACGAAGGGTATGCCGATCATGACGCCGGAAGAAGCCGAAGAACTTGCCGCTCTGTGGACCGGCGCTCAGGGGTCGGTGGCGGCGTTCGTCCGAACGTTCGTGCGGCGCGGCGACGAATCGGAAGAGATTCTTCAACGCACCGCGATGGCCTTGGTGCGGAAGTTTTCGGAATACGACCGGAGCCGGCCGTTTGTCGCTTGGGCGATCGGAGTGTCCAAGCATGAAGTGTTGGCCTATTGGCGGCAGCAACACGCCGACCGGCACGTTTTCGATCTGAATCTGGTGGAGCGGATCACGGAGAGTCATTGTCGGCTGGCTGAGCGGCACTTGCCGATCAGCGACATGGTGGCCCAGTGCGTCGATCAGCTCGACGGCCGCGCGATGGAGGCGATTCATCTGCGATACGGCAAGCAGTGCAAGGTGCTGCAAATCGCCGAGATGATGAAACTGTCGTACGGCGCGGCGCGAATGCTGTTGACCCGGGCGAGAAACACGCTCCGGCTCTGTTTGGAAGAACAACTCAAGCGGATCAGGACGTAATCGGTGATCGACGCCAGAACCATCTTTGACGCCTATCTGGAGAACGAGTTGACGGAAGGTCAACTTCGCGATCTTGCGGCATGGATGGACGAGTCGGACGACAACGTCGATCGGTTCGTCGAGGCCTGCTGCCTCGATAGTTGTTTGCAGGACGTGTTGCGCGAGAAACAGATGATCCAGGACGGCATCGAAACATTGGATCGCGGCGAAGCGTCGACGTGGCAAGCGGGCGGTCCGATCGATGACGCCGCGGGTTCCGGCGATCCGTTGTCGCCGGGCCTGTTGACGATCGACGTTCACCCGATCCAGGTTGGTCGGGGATTTTCGGATTGGTCGGTGGCCTATCTGGTTGCGTCGGTGATCTTGGTGGTTTGCCTGTTCGTTGGGACGCTCGTCCCGGTGTCGTCGTCGAGTCTGACGGCGATGAAGGAATCGCCGACGGCGGCGTTTCACGGCGCGCCGACAACGGACGCGGTCGGCAGAATAACGGGCATGGTTGATTGTGATTGGCGGAAGAGCGTCAGCGGCGACGGCGACGTTTCGGCGGTTCGCATCGGCGACGCATTTGATGTCGGGTCGGGTTTGATGGAGATCACCTACGATTCGGGCGCGAGGGTGATTTTGCAGGGTCCGGCGTCGTACAAGATCGATTCGGCGGCGGGCGGGTATCTATCGCGTGGGAAGCTGACGGCCAGGGTGGAAACGGGCGGCGCGAGGCGGGGGACGAGGGACGAGGGAGTGGCTGGTGGTCAACGGCCCGTGGCCAGTGACGACCAGAGCACCTCCGATATTCATCGTTCATCATTTAGCATTCATCCTTCATCGTCCGACCCCTCACCCGTCGCCCGACGCCTCTCGCCCCTCTTTGCCGTCACAACCCCCACGGCCACTATTACGGACCTCGGCACGGAGTTTGGCGTTCTGGTGGCTCGCGACGGCGCGACGCAAGTGCATGTGATCGAAGGCATGGTGGAAACGCGAATTGTTGGGAGCAAGGAAGATCAAGGCGAACATCGACGTGTGACGGCCGGACAGGCGGTCGCGATGCAACCGAGCGGCAACCAGATCGATACGGTGGCGTATGGATCGCAGTCGTTTGTCCGGAAGCTGGATGTTTTGCCGAATTCGCCTGGCGAAATGGCCTATATCGAGGCCGTGATGTTGGACGATCCGATGGGGTATTGGCCGTTGAACGAGCCGGCAAAGTCGCGCACGTTCGCGGATCGGTCGGGCCATGGCCTGATGGGCTATGGAATGAATAAGGTGGCCTCGGGACAGCCGGGCCCGTTCGGCCAGGGTTCTCGGGCGACGGCATTCAGCGGCGGCGACTACATCGACGTGGGCCAGCATAACGAATTCGCGATGCCCAACGGCTTTACCGTGGAAGCGTGGGTTTGGATCGACGATGCGACGGAAAGCAGTTACGTGTTCTCATCGCTCGGGCGGACCAGTGGAGGTTTTGGGTGTGGCTGGGGCCTGGCCGTTTGTGGGCAGACGGCCGCCGGCGAGAAATTGGATGCGCCGATGGTCCAGTTGATCGTTCAGATGCAGAATCATTTCGATTTTCCGCTTCCCACGGATGAGCCGCTTGAAGATGGATGGTTGCACGTCGCCGTGACTTTTGATGACGCGAACACGGCGAGATTCTATCTGAACGGCGAACTGCGAGGCACGGTTGCGGGCAAGAAGCCTGCAAGGGTTGCCCCGGTTTGGCTTCAGATCGGTTGTGCCGAGCCAATCGAGAGCGATTTTTGGCGCGGCCGACTGGCGCACGTGGCGGTGTATCCTCGCGTGTTGAGCGTGGAGCAGATTCGGGACCATTTCGAGAAACCGATGAAGGAATAGAGGGAAATAGCCGCCTGGATAAGGAAAAGGGGCGGTGCCGGGGCGATGACGATCTTTTCCTGTTGTTGTCTTTTTTTACCAGGAGATGTCCAATGAGAGATGTTTTGGGAAAGTTGTGTTTGCCGGTCCTTTTCATCGCGGTGGTTGGCGTCAGCGTCGCCGCGGCCGAAACGGTGACGATTGAGGCGTCGGCGGACGTCTGGATTCGGGAGTATGACCCGGATTCCACGTATGAGGGCGACGGAGTTTCCGTTGGCGGGACGGGCACGATTGCCGCGGACAATAATCTGCGGCGGTACGGTCTCGTCGAGTTCGATATCAGCACCGTCGCCGGGCCGATTGTCGGCGCCCACGTCGAACTGTATGCGATCAATTATGCGGCGAACAGCAGTGGACTCAGCCAACAGGCCGGTCTCCTGGTGCCGGAGGGTATCGGATCGACCACCTGGAATAATCTCTGGACGACCAAGACCGAAGTGACACTGCAGTCGCTCGGCTACATGGAAATCGCGGCGGACTCGCCGATGGACGCATGGTATTCGAGCAATGCGGCATCGGCCGCCGATCTGGCGAACTTGAACTCGTTGTTAGGGGGCAGCGGCAAGGTGACGATGTTGTTTGGATCGAGTGGCGGCCGTCACGAGTGGGGCGGCGGCGAGGCAAGCCTTGCGCCTCGGCTGGTGGTTGAGACCGCGGTGCCCGAACCGTCAGCCATGTTCATGGTAACCGCCGGCGTTTTTGGCATGTTGGCCTATGCGTGGCGAAGGCGGCGTTAGGAGAGAATTAGAC
>JAEWUR010000740.1 GCA_023397045.1 Planctomycetota bacterium | reverse complement strand
ATTCAAGAGCCAGCAGTGCAAGATTCGGGCGGAGGCGTTTCCCGATCGCGTTTACGAGGGTTTTGTCTCGCGATTGATGCCGACGGCCGACCGTGCCAAGGGTGCGATTCCCGTCCGCGTTAAGATTAAGGTTCCCGCCGACGAAGAAGGCGTGTATCTAAAGCCGGAAATGGGGGCGTTGGTGTCGTTTTTGAAAGAAATGAAACAATAGAAAAAAAGAAGTCGAAACATATCGCCCCGCCTCCGGCAACGCCGACTTCGGTGTAAGAAGGAAAAAAGGAAAAGGGGTAAAAGGGAAAACCAAGACAGGACGTCAAGGGAGCGGAATGCGGAATGACGACAAAATCGTAGAAGAGAAACAGTCATCATTCCCTTTTTCCTCCTTTCCCATTTCCCCTTCTTACACGAAACGTTGTTAAGTCAAGAAAACACCAGGCACCCGCTCCCAGCATGTCCAGCACATCGAATCACGACGGTATTGTTCGCGTTGACGGCGTCCACAAGTTTTTTCGGCGGGGCAGCGAGCGGCTCGACGTGCTCAACGGCGTCACGCTCGACGTGCCCGAAGGAGAGTTCTTGGGCCTGATGGGGCCGAGCGGATCGGGCAAGACGACGCTGTTAAACTTGATTGCGGGCTTGGACACGCCTAGCCGGGGCGAGATCTGGGTCGACGGCGAACAAATTTCGGCGATGTCGGAGGGCCGGCTTGCCGGTTGGCGCACGCGGCACATCGGATTCATCTTCCAGTTCTATCATTTGCTGCCGGTGTTGTCGGCCTATGAGAACGTGGAGTTGCCGCTGCTGCTGTTGCCGTTGACGGCCGGCCAGCGAAAGAAACAAGTGACGACGGCGCTCGACCTTGTTGGATTGAGCGACCGCATCGGCCATCGGCCGGGCCAACTTTCCGGTGGTCAGCAGCAGCGGGTGGGCATCGCCCGGGCGATTGTGACCGACCCGACGTTGATCGTGGCCGACGAGCCGACGGGCGATCTGGACGCCCATGCCGCCGAGGAGATTTTGGACCTTCTGTGCGAGTTGCGCAAGGCGTTGCACAAGACGATTTTGCTCGTTACGCACGATCCCCGCGCCGCCGAGCGTGCCGATCGGCTGTTGCATTTGGAGAAGGGGCTGTTGGTTGAACAGGTGGTGAGGGCGTAGGGCGTTTAGCGGGGCCGCTTGCGGCCCGCGTTTCGTAAGGGTCGCGGCAGCGGGCGGCAAGCCGCCCCGCTACACGGTACACGGGATACGCTACACGGCGTTCGAAATGAAATACTTGAAACTGATTTTTCGGAATGTGGGACGGAATAAGCTGCGGTCGCTGCTGACGGCTGCGGTGACGATCGTGCTGGTGTTCGTTGTGACGATGGTCTGGTCGATCCTTTGGTTGTTGGATCTGGTGACGTCCGAGAAGAGCCAGAACGTTCAGTTGATGGTCACCGAGCGATGGTCGATTCCGAGTCGCATGCCGTATGCCTACGCCACGACGCTCTCCGAAGGTGCGGCGAAGAACGATGGCGATGCCCGGCCGATCGATTCGATGACGTGGCAATTCTTCATCGGCACGCTCGATCCGACGAAATTCACGCGTGAGAACATGATTTTCGCGATTGCCTGCGAGCCCGACAAGATCGGCACGATGATGGAAGGGCTCGAATCGCTGCCCGACGACGAGCAGAAACAGCTTTTCGAGGACATCGCCGAGTTGAAAGAGAATCGGCAGGGCATCATCCTGGGCCAGAACCATCTTCGGAACACGAACAAGAAGATCGGCGAGCGATTGAAGCTGACAGGGGTGAGCATTTCGAAGGGGCTCGACCTGGAATTCGAGATCGTCGGCGCATTTCCCGTCGGGCGGTACGACACGATGGCGGCCTTCAACCGCGACTATTATGTCAACGCGATCGACGCTTATCCGGCGACGCATCACGGCCAGAAACACCCCTGGTCGGAGCGGAATCTGAACCTGATGGTGTTGAAGGTAGCGGATCAGGAGGATTTTGCTCGGGTGGCCACGCAGGTCGAGAACGCGCCGGAGTTGAGCGATCCGGCGGTCCGATGCGAGACGATGGCGTCGGGCATCGCGTCGATGCTCGAACCGTTTCGCGACTTGATCTGGGGGATGCGATGGCTGCTGGCGCCGGCGTGTTTGGCGACGATTCTGCTGGTGATTGCCAATGCGATTAGCATTAGCGTGCGCGAGCGGCGCAAGGAGTTGGCCGTGTTGAAGGTTTTGGGATTTCGTCCGTATCAACTGCTCATTTTGGTGTTGGGCGAGTCGTTGATGCTTGGCGCGAGCGCGGGTTTTTTGAGCGCAGGGCTGACCTACGCCGGCATCAACTGGGGACTGGGCGGAATCGCGTTTCCGATCGGTTTTTTTGCCCGATTCATGATCCCCAGTGCCGCGTTGTGGTGGGGGCCGGCGGTCGGTGGGTTCGCGGGCTTGCTCGGCAGTTTTCTGCCGGCGTGGAACGCCCGGAACGTGAAGGCAGCCGAGGTGTTTTCGAAGGTGGCATGATGGTATTCAAATCACTGGCGGTCGCGGCGGTTATCTTGGCATTGCTGGCGGTCGTCGGCAAGATCCCGCTCAGCTACAACGTCCGCAACTTGACGATCCGATGGAAGACGACCGTCATGACGGCGATGGCCTTTACGGCGGTCATTGCGCTGTTGACCGTGATGATGGCTTTCGTTCACGGCATGCGGAAGCTGACCGAGCAGACGGGTCAGCCGGGCAACGTGATCATCCTTTCCGACGGCGCTACCGACGAAGTCATCAGCAACATCACGGTGGGCGATCTTTCGGAGATCGAGAACCTGCCGGAGGTCGTTCGGGTTGACGGTCGGCCGATGGCCAGTCGCGAGACGTATCTGGTGGTGAATCAGCCCATTCCGAACTCGACGGGTGCTCGGCCGAAGCGTCGATTCCTTCAAGTTCGCGGCATCGAGGATCCACGGCTGACGTCGGCCGTGCATGCGTTGGAGTTGAAGCCCGGCGGAAGCTGGTTTTCGGACGCCGGCGTGCAGGATCCGCCCGAGGATGGGAAGGACTCGTCGCCGTTGGTCCAGGCGGTGCTTGGCGAAGGCGTGGCTCGCGAGTTGGCGAGCAGCCGCACGCCGGCGGAACGTGCCGCGGCTAAGAATCCCGAGCGGCTCGACGTCGGCGATACGTTCGAGCTTCGCGACCGGGCGTGGATCGTCGTGGGCGTGTTGAATTCGAACGGGATGACCTTCAATTCGGAAATTTGGGTCAAACGTTCGCTCGCGGCTTCGCTGTTTGGCAAGGATATCTACACCACGTTGGTGTTGCAGACCAAGGACGCGGACGATGCGGCGCGCTTGAAGGATTTTCTGGCCAAGGACTATAAGAAGGCGGCCGTCAATCCGCAGTTGGAGACCGAATACTACAAAAACCTCTCGGAAACCAGTGCGCAGTTCGCTTGGGCGATTGGTTTTATCGCGGTGGTCATGTCGATCGGCGGTGTTTTCGGCGTGATGAACACGATGTTCGCGGCGATCAGCCAACGGACCGGCGATATCGGCGTGTTGCGATTGCTGGGCTATGCCCGATGGCACATTCTGGTGTCGTTCCTGTTGGAATCGCTTGTCATCGCACTGATTGGCGG
>JAEWUR010000627.1 GCA_023397045.1 Planctomycetota bacterium | reverse complement strand
CGCCCGTTCGATCATCTCGGGCGAAAATCGCTCGCCTTCGTTCCGGATCAGGTGGAGGTAGTGCGCAATTAGCAGGATCCCGTTGCGCGAGGCAATGCCTGCGAGCGAGATGAAGCCGACCATGCTTGCGACGGTCAGCGATTGGCCGGTCAAGACCAACGCGGCGACGGCGCCGATGGCCGCCATCGGCAGCGCGGCAAGGACCTGGAAACTGAGATTGAGCGAATTGAAGAGCGTGTAGAGCGTCAAGATCATGCAGGCGAGCGACACGAGGCCGAGCAGCGAGATGGTTCGGGTGGCCGACTGCTGGCTTTCGAATTGCCCGCTGTATTCGAGGAAATAGTTGCCAGGCAAGGATTGCAGAGACGCCTGGATGGGTGCGAGACGCTGTTGAATCTCGGTGACGAGGCTTCCGAGGTCGCGTCCGGCGGCGTTGCATTGGATGATGATGCGCCGGCGGACGTTTTCGCGATTGATCGTGTTCGGCCCGCTCGAATCCTCGACGTCGGCCACGGCGCTCAGCGGAATTTGGCCGCCGCCGGGCACCTCGAGCGACATGCGTCGCAGTTGTTGCGGATCGTTGCGGTAGGGGTCATCCCATCGGACCAGCAGATCGAACTGTCGCTGGCCGAGGATGATTTCGGAGACGACGCGGCCGTTCATCGCGGTTTCGACCAGTTCGTTGACCTCGGCCGAGTTGAGTCCGTTGGCGGCCAGCGCGTCGCGATTCGGAACGATGCGCAGTTGGGGGATCTCGACTTGGGGCTCGACCATGAGGTCTTTGATGCCGGGGACGCCGGCGATCGCCCGTTTGATCTCGTCGGCCTTCGCGCGAAGGATGCCGAGGTCGTCGCCGTAAAGTTTGATTCCGACCTGGGCCTTCACGCCGGAAAGGACCTGGGAAATGACGTGCTGCAACGGTTGTTCGACAGCGATGGCGACGCCCGGCACCTGGGTTAATTCTTCGCGGATGTCGGCCAGGATGTCTTCGCGGCTGCGGTTCAAATTGGGGTCGAAGCTGACAATGATCTCGGACATGTTCACGCCTTCGGCGTGTTCGTCGAGTTCGGCGCGACCGGTTCGGCGACCGAAGGCGAGCACGCCGGGGATGTTTTTGAGCCGCTGCTCGACCATGCGGGCCAAACGATTCGAGGTTTCCAGGGAATTGCCCGGCGGAAGGACGACGTTGATCTGCACGGTTCCTTCGTTGAACGGCGGGAGAAAATCGCGGCCCAGCCGCGCCATCGCGACTCCACTGGCGACGACTCCGGCCGCCACGACGCCCATGACCGGCCAAGGATGCCGAACGCTGAATCGAATTGCATGGCCGGCGACTTTTTTAAGTCGGCTCAGCAGGAAGCCGTCGGTCTCGCGCTGCATGAACTTGGCGTTGGGCAACAACCAGTAGCAGAGCACAGGCGTTACGGTCAACGACACCAACAGTGAAGCGAGAATCGAAACGATGTAGGCGATGCCGAGAGGCGTGAACAATCGCCCTTCCATTCCGCTGAGCGCAAACAGCGGCACGAACACCAACACGACCAAGATCGTGCTGAAGACGATCGAACTGCGGACCTCGACGCTGGCCTCGTAGACGACTCGAAGAGCATGTTTTGGCGCGGCCGAGTGCCGGTTCTCGCGCAGACGTCGGAAGACGTTTTCGGTGCCGACGATCGCATCGTCGACCAACTCGCCGACGGCCACGGCCAAGCCGCCGAGGGTCATCGTGTTGATCGACATGCCCAGCCATTGGAACACCAGGCCGGTGGTCACGATCGAGAGCGGGATGGCCGTCAGCGTGATGAACGTGGTGCGGAAGTTCATCAGGAAAAGGAACAAAACGATGACCACGAGAATGCTGCCGTCGCGCAGCGCGTGGACGACGTTGTCGACGCCGAGTACGATGAAGGCTTTCTGTTGGTAGACGTCGGGATTGATTCGGATGTCTTGCGGCAGGCTGGTTTTGAGTTCGTCGAGCGATCGGGTGATTTCGTCGGTCAATCGGCGCGTGTCGGTGCCCGGCTGTTTGGTGATCGTCAGCATCACGGCCGGCTCGCCGCCGACGGCCGAATCGCCGCGGGGAACCTGGGGCGCTTCGACGACGCGGGCGACCTGTCGAAGGAGCACCGGCCGCTTGGTGTCGGACTTGATGACGACTTTTTCGATGTCTTGAACGCTTTGCAGACGACCGATCGAACGGACGAGGTATTCGTTGGCGCCGCGGTTCAAGTAGCCGCCGGTGGCGTTTTCATTGCTGGCGGCCAGCGCGCGTTCGACTTCGTGCAGCGTAACGCCGTAATTGCGCAGCGCGTTGGGATTGACCAGCACCTGATACTGTTTTCGTCCGCCGCCCATCGTGATGACCTGAGCAATGCCGGGAATGGTGAGCAACCGCTGGCGCACGACCCAGTCGGCCAGCGTGCGAACCTCCATCGGCGAGGTTTTTCCGCCTTCGCTCCACATGCCGATGATCATGATCTGGCCCATGATCGACGAGATCGGCCCCATCTGCGGCCGGACGCCCTCGGGCAATCGTTCGCCGGCCAGGGCTAGTTTTTCGGCGACGATTTGCCGGTCGACGTAGATGTCGGTGCCCCAGCCGAACTCGACCTGAATCACGGACAGGCCGATGCCCGACGCGCTGCGGACCGCCTGAACGCCGGTCGCTCCGTTGAGCGTCGACTCCAACGGAAGCGTGACAAGCGTTTCGACTTCTTCCGGGGCGAGGCCCGGGCACTCGGTCATCACCGTGACGCGCGGCCGATCAAGGTCGGGAAAAATATCGATCGGTAGATGATCGAGAACGTAGCTGCCGTAGACGAGCACCACCAACGCGATGGTGATCGTCAACAAGCGGTATCGCAGCGATAGGCGGATAATGGCGAGCATTAGACTCTCGACTCTAGACTCTCAACTCTCGACTAATGATTATGTCCTGCGTGCGGATCGACTCCGCCGCCTGATTTTGCTTTCAGGGCGAGCTGCATCTGATGAGCTGCCGAGACGGCGATTGTCGCGCCGATTTTCAATGCGCCGTCGTTCGCAATCACGGCAAACTCCTGGTCGCTGTATTCAATGTGGACGGGCCGGCGGTCGAAATGATCGCCGTTCAACTCGAAGACATACGTTTCAGCGCCGTCCTGGGCAATCGCTTCGAGCGGCAAGACGATACGATCTTTCCATTGCTCGACCGGCACCCTCAGTTGGACGCGTTGGCCGGGCTTGAATTGCCAGTAGACGAAACGCCTGCCCGACGCCTTGTCTTCGCGGACCGTGCGGTTGGGAAGCGACACGTAAAAGTGGAAGGTTCGCGACTCTGGATCGACCTTGTCGTCGAGGTACAGGATGCAGAGATCGCGAAGGGTCTCGTCCGTGGCGGCCGATTTCGTGCCGAGGACGGCCGATACCGCGCAACCGGACGCGGCGGAGTCGTTGATCGCTCGCACGTCCTGCTCGAAGGCCAGGCCCTCGATGTAGAGCTCGGAATAGTCGACCAGCATGCAGAGCGTATCGCCGGCGTTGACGTATTTGCCTTGGGTGACTTTCAACTGTTGAACTTGCAACGGACGGTGATCGTCGCCATCGCGCGAGGGTGCGTAGATCGTGAGGCTTTGCAGCAGCGCTCGCGAGGCGACGATCTTGTCGACCTGCTCGTCGGACAGGCCGTGCAGCAGCAATGTCTGGCGCTGCGCTCGCAGCATGGCCTCCTCCTTCTGCTGTTCGTATTTTCGTTCCAGGAGCGTTTTGCCGGCGATGACGCCCTCGGCCGTTACCTTTTCGAGCCGGGTGACCTCCCGGGCGACGACGTCGAGTTCCTCGACCGTTCGCAGGAAGTCGGTTTGTGCCTGCAAGAGATCCTCATGGGTCAGGCGGACCTCGAACAGCGGCTGGCCGGGCTCGACGGCCTCGCCTTGGATGGGGTAGAGCTTCGTCACGACGCCGGTCATCGGGGCGGTGATCTCGATGACCGACCAGCCCGGTCGCTCGACGACGATGCCGGGCACCGTGATGGTCCGCTCGAAAGGCTTCAGTTCCACCTTCGCGAGTTGGAGTCCGATGTTGCCGATGGCTTGTTTGCTCAGTTTGATTGCCGAGGTTTCCTCGTGTGGATGGTCGTGGGTTTCGTTCGTTTCGCCGTGCTCGTGTTCGTCCTCGTCGTGGGCAGCTTCGGCATGGTCGTCATCGTGGGTCTCCGTCGCTTCGGCATTCGGTGCGACGGTCGGATGGGACAGCTTGGAGTAGGACGCGCCGGCGATGGCCAAGCCTACAATTGCGAACAAGACGATTCCAGCAATCCACCAGCGCCGCTTCGAGGACGCCAATGCATGGGGACGAGCGGCTTTCATGTTCAGCCCTTGGAACGATAGGAAAGGATGTTTTTCACAAAACTGGAAGAGGCCGGCAGGCAACCGCGCAGCGTCAAACCGAAACCGGCGCAATCGGCGCGCGGCATCAGATCAGAAGGACTTGAATCGCCAGATGGAGGCGGATCGGCGGCGGGGCATGGTCGCCACATGCGAACGCTGGAGATGCGTTCGACGAGAGCCGGTATTCCGACTGTAGAAGGACCGGCATGTCGAGCGTCTGAGGCGACGACTTCTCAACAACATGGTTGGCCGGCAGAACGAACGAGCACCGGCCGCCCTGGCAGTCGTGCAGTCCGTGATGGGCATGATCGGCTTGGTGATGCGAAGCCGCTTCGGAGGAAGCCGGAGCGCCGTCATGCTGGCACGCATGCGCATGATGAGCACAGCAGCCCACCATCAGGTGGACGACGAAGATCACCAGCATTGTCAGGCGTGTCAATCGAGCCATGTGCCGGGGTTTTTCGCTCCCCCTCCGATGATTGTATGTGAGATTCTGTTTCTGAATCCCTGTTTAATCGTAATCCTCGATAGCGGCCGAGTCAACTTGGGTTTTGGGATGGCTCCGGTTGCGGAAATCGCGTGGCGTCCGCCTCGCGGACCATAGAGAACCCCAAAAAGGCCACTGAAGCAACATGAAAAGAGGAACACTAATCTTCGCTAATTGTCGCTAATTCCTTTCTGTTGTGGAAGCATTTGTAGGGTGGGTCGAGCG
>JAEWUR010000603.1 GCA_023397045.1 Planctomycetota bacterium | reverse complement strand
GCCGTGGACATGCACTGAGCGCTATCCGCCAACCACTAATTGTTTCATTTCGCGTACGGCTTTTTCGAGACCGACCATGATCGCCCGGGCGATGATGCTATGCCCGATGTTCAGTTCGTGCATGCCGTCGATGGCGGCGATTGGCTGGACGTTGCGATAGGTCAGTCCGTGTCCGGCGTGGAGGGTCAGGCCGCATTTGCGGATCATTGCTCCGACCTGCCGGATGACGTCGAGTTCTTTCTGCTGGGCGGGGCCGGGGGTCGCGAGGGCGTATTGGCCGGTGTGCAATTCGACGGCATCGACGCCGAGTTTGGCGGCGGCCTCGATCTGCCGGGGGTCGGGATCGAGAAACAGGCTGACGGAGACGCCGGCCTCGCGGAGTTTTTCGACGGCCTGGGCGACGCGATCGTACTGCCCTGCGACGTCGAGTCCGCCCTCGGTGGTGACTTCCTCGCGTTTTTCGGGCACCAGGGTGGCCTGATCGGGCTTTGTCCGGCAGGCAATCGCCAAAACCTCGGGCTCGCAGGCCATTTCGAGGTTGAGTTTGACGGTCACGGTTTCCCGGAGAATATGGAGGTCTCGGTCGCCGATGTGGCGTCGATCTTCGCGCAGGTGGATGGTGATTCCGTCGGCGCCGCCCAATTCGGCGAGCGCGGCGGCCCAGACGGGATCAGGCTCGTACGTGCGTCGGGCCTGCCGCACGGTGGCAACGTGGTCGATGTTGACTCCTAATTGTGGCATAACGGGAGATTATAGCGTTGGCTGGACGGCTGGCAACGGCAGATGGTTTACGTCCCCCCCGATTTCCGCGAAAGGAGGCAGCCAAGGGGCGAAGGGTTTGCCGCCCTTGGAGCCTCCCTTATGTTGTCCGCAACCGCGATTACGCGCTCAGGCCGGTCAGCAACATGCCGGAATCGAGGACTTGTTGCAGCGCGGCGGCGTGGATGGACATCGGCAGCGACGTCGTGGGGAGGTCGCTCGTGCTGATGCCGGCGACCGTCATCGGCAGGTTTGCGCCGATCGTGGGCATGGCCGTGGAAGGCTGCGCGGCGACTTTGGCGGTCAGTTCGGCCGTCATGGCGTCGCTGACCGTCGTCGGGCTGGTGCTTAGCGGAGTGGCGGCCGAGGCGGTCACCGAGGTCGCGAGCGAATTGGCGGCCGTCGTCTTCACGGTGGTGGCGACGCCGTCGACCTGATCTTGCAGCCAGCCTCCGACGTCGTAGGAAACGCTTTGACGCCACGAGCCGAGGGTTTTCGACGTGCTGGCGATGGTGGTCCAACCGCCGAACAGGCTCTTCATCTGGGCGCTGGCGCCGACGGATCCGGTCACGTCGATGCTGGCGGTGGCCAGGCCGGTGTTGGTGTCGAAGGCCGCGGCGGCTTCGAGCTCGCCCTTGATGTAGATTTCGCCCTTAAACGGCCAAGCGGTCGCGGCGCCATAGCCCTTGACGTAGCCATCGAGGGAGGCGGAGCCGCCGAAATACCAGGTGTTGGTATCGACGCTGTAGCTGGCGGTGGCGTTGATGTTGGCCGAGAGGTCGGCGGCGGCTCCGACGCCGACGTGGAGGACGCTGACGCCGTAGTAGCCTTCGACGCAGCCGCCGATGTCGGCGCTGCCGGTCATCTTTAGATCGACCGATTTGAGCGTGCCGAGCGAGGTGAGCACGATGCTGCCGTCGATGAGTCCGGCATAGCTGGGCGAGGTATCGACGCCGCCGGTGATGTGCCAGCCGGGCACGGCGTTGAGATAGGCGTTGATGGCCTCTTGAACGGAATTGAGTGTTTCTTCGACGCCTAGAATCGTCTCCAACGCGGTGCTGCCCACCTGGGCGTGGATCGGCACGACGATATCACCTGATTGATTAACGGTCCACGACTTCAACAGTTCCGCGACATCGGCGGCCGTGACGGCGCTGAGCATCGCGCGATCTTCCAACGTTTCGATCCGCAACGAACGGTCATTTCTCCTCAAAGCTGCAGTACTCATGGTTTCTCCCACGAGCAAGCCCAGGTTGTCCTACATGGCGAATGAACCTTTCTGCGGCCGAGCGGCCGGCAAAACCAGAAGTTGGGATTGTGCTTGCAACGGAATAGGGGTCATCGGCGATATGGGATTCTATAGGCTTGCTATCGTCAGTTCTCGGTTAGGACAAGGAGCTCCGGCAATCCGGTAGGGCGGGAAAAGCGGAATGCGTCTGGAGAAAAGCGCAGACCAAGCGCAGCTCCTCGTCTTGAAAAAGCCCCGGTAGGGCGCAATGCACTCCGCGAGAGGAAACGTCGGAAGTGTGGTGGAGTGAATTGTCGCCTAATTAACCGTAGCTTGAAAATTGCGTTTATTCAAAAAAATTTCAAGCATAGGTTACGAAGTGGTCGGTGCAAGCGGAAGCGAGACGGATTCGGGCAAAAAGGTTGGGCGGCATTCTTGCCCACGTCACGCAATCGGCGTAGAGGCTATCATCGTGCGGGAGTACCCTCACCCTGGTCCTTTTCCGGAGGGAGAGGGAACTTGTGGGTGGGATGCTAGCGGCGGATGGGCTGCTGGGGGTTGGCCAGGTGGAGCGCGCCGTCGTTGCCGTCGTAGACGGTCCAGACGGGCGTTTTTCGTTCGAGTTCGGCCATGTATTCGGCGAACTGTTTTCGGGACCGCTCGTCGAGGATTTTTTTCTTGATGTCGACCTGGGCTTCGAGGAAGGGCTGGACGGTTTCTTCTTCGCGTTGGACGACGCGAATGATGTGGTAGCCCTTGTCGCCGGCGATGATCGGGCTGAGCTGTCCGACGGGCAGGTTGAAAACCGCCTGGTCGATTTGTTGATTGGCGAGCGATCCTTGCGAGGTCCAATCCCATTGACCGCCGTCGTCGGCGGTGTGGCCGTCGGAGCCGGTTTTGGCCACTTGGTCGAGCGGGGCGCCTTGGAAGACCTGGTTTCCCAACCGGGAAATCGCCTCGAAGGCGGCCACCTTGGTCGGATACTTGGAGTAGCGAACCATGAGCTCTTCCCATTTCACCCGGGTGGGCGTGGTGAACTCCTTGAGGTGCTCGCGATAATAGACGACCATCTGGTCGTAGGTGATTTCCTCGTCGCGTTTGACTTGTTGGTGGGCCCATTGTTGGGCGAGCGACCGTTCGATGAACGCGCGTTTCTCGCGCTCGAGCGAGGTGCCGTATTGGCGGAGCTTGCGGTCGAGTTCTTGCGGCGAGTTGACCTCGGTTTTCTTCAGCATTCGCGGCAGTTCGTTGTCCTCGAAATAGTTCGCGATCTGCTTTTCGACTTGGTTCCAGCCTTCGTCGGGAATGGTTCGCCGGGCGTCGAGGAAGATGAGCTTGGTCTCGATCAGGCTTTTGAGACGTTGCTGGATGAGCATGTCGCGCTGCCGTTCGAGTTGGTTGGGGGGAATGCGGTCTTTGTTGGCTTCGAGGATTTCGTTGACCGCGCCGAGGGCTTCGCTTTCGAAGATGGCTTCGGAGCCGACTCGGGCGATGATCCGGGTGCCGTCGCACGGTTCCAGTTCGCCGACTGCATGCGTTGGCGCTGCGCGCTGATCGGGCGGCGTCCAGGGCGTGGCGTTGGTGGCCGGCGCGGCGCCGGGCCATGAATTGGGACGGGTGGCGGTGGTCGGCTGTGCGGGCGGGCCGGGCACGACCTGCCGATTGAAGTGATCGGTCTGGGGCGAGGAGGCCGGCGCCATCGGCGCGTAGCCCTGGCCGCCGGACGACCAATCTTGGGCGACACACCGGCCGGCGATGGCCAGCAGAAGAACGGCGATCAGTATCCCAGCATCCTTGCGTATGTATTGCACGGAATGGCACCTTGAGTACTCGGGCGAGGGTGACCAAAAAATGCATCGACGTAAAACCGCCAAGTGCGGCACGTCCCTAAGCGAAGCGAGGGGCGTGTTTTGCCACTTGAAAAACACGCCCTTCGCGTTGCTCATGGCGTGCCACCCAAATTCCTGCAACTTCCACGGTTCTACGGGCGCACGACAAGGGCGGTTCACACGGCGGGCGGGATTATAGACAGAGACTCAGACTTGCTGCAACAGCGATTTCACGTCGGCGAACGCACATTCCAACGGCGCAACTTCATTGCTCAGCGGGAGATAGGCACTTTCACCATCGACCACGCGAAGCCGACCGTCCACGGCGGAGGCCAATTTCTGGATCCGTTTGGCCGAGGTGTACCGGAATACGGCGTATTGATCTTCGACGTGGATCGACCGGATACCCCAGCGATGGGCCGCGATTCGGACTTCGGCCAGCGAGAAAAGGTGCTGCGTCAACGGGGGGGGAGGTCCGAAACGGTCGATCAACTCGGCGCGGAAGTCATCGAGTTCCTGCGGCGTCGCCACCCGGGCGAGTCGGCGGTAGAGATCGATCTTGAGACGCATGTCGGGCACGTAGCTGCGTGGGATATAGCCTTCGCCGGGCAGATCGACGTCGACTTCGATCGAGGTTTTGGGCGGCAACTGTTTGAGACGGCGAATGGAATGTTCCAGGAGTTCGCAGTAGAGTTCGTAGCCGACGGCGGCGATGTGACCGCTCTGTTCGGAGCCGAGGATATTGCCCGCGCCGCGGATTTCGAGGTCGCGCATTGCGATGGCGAAGCCTGCGCCCATGTCGCTGAACTCCTCGATCGCGCGAAGTCGCTTGGCCGCGTTCGGCGACAGATTCCGGTTCGGATCGATCAGGAGTTGGCAGTAAGCGCGGTGTTTGTAGCGTCCGACGCGGCCGCGAAGCTGATGGAGGTCGGCCAGCCCATAGCGGTCGGCCTCGTTGATGAAGATTGTGTTTGCGTTGGGGATATCGAGGCCGCTTTCGACGATTGTGGTGGCCAGGAGCATGTCGAACCGGCGGTCGATGAAGTCGAGCATGACCTGTTCAAGGTCGTTTTCGTGCATCTGGCCGTGGGCGATGGCCATGCTGGCCTCGGGCACGATCTGCCGCAGGCGTTTCGCGACGATTTCGATGTCTTCGACGCGATTATGGACGAAAAAGATCTGGCCGCCTCGGTTCAACTCGCGCAGGACGCCGTGGCGGATCAACTCGGGCTCGAATCGGGCGACTCGGGTCTCGACCGCCATACGGTCTTCGGGCGGGGTTTCCAGGTTCGAGATGTCGCGCAGTCCGAGCAGGCCCATGTGAAGGGTTCGGGGGATCGGCGTGGCGGTCATTGTGAGCACGTCGACCGTTTTTCGCAGTGCTTTGAGCCTTTCTTTGACCTCGACGCCGAACCGCTGCTCTTCGTCGATGACGACCAACCCGAGGTTGCGGAACCGAACGTCGCCTTGGGCCAGGCGGTGCGTGCCGATGACGATGTCGATCGAGCCTTCTTCGAGCCGGGCGATGATTTTCGATTGTTGGCCTTTGGTTGCGAAGCGCGAGAGGGACGCGATTTCGAAGGGGAACTCGGCCAATCGCTGGGTGAACGTGCGGTGGTGCTGTTCGCACAACAGGGTGGTGGGCACGAGCATGGCGACCTGATAGCCGGCGTCGACGGCCTTGAAGGCCGCTCGCATGGCCACCTCGGTCTTGCCGTAGCCGCCGTCGCCGCAGCGCAGGCGATCCATCGGCCGGGGCAGCCT
>JAEWUR010000516.1 GCA_023397045.1 Planctomycetota bacterium | reverse complement strand
CGGCGTCACGAAGCTCGACGCCACGATTACGCAAACACCCGAGCCCTCCGCCTTTATTCTGTCGGTTATGGGTGCATTCGGCCTGCTGGCCTACGCTTGGCGCAAGCGCAAGTAGGCCTCGCAACGGCCGGTCAGTGGCGAACGATGGATATGACCACCGGGTCATGCCATCGTTTGCCTCGTCGGTCTTTCTAAACGTTCCAGGGATCCGATCCCGACTTCATTGTATTCTGTTGTGTCACGTTCGTCCTTTTCTAGGAGGCAGCGTTATTATGAGTGGGAAGATCGCTATTCTTTCTCTGCTGTTGCTGGCATGTACGTTCCGGCCGGCATCCGCAGTAGATTTCAACGATGACTTTGGCGGCGCGACGTTGGGTCCCGAATGGACTGTGGACGACCCTAACGGCGACGATACGATTAGCCTGACCGAGCGTGCGGGCTACATGCGACTGCGACTTGCGTCTGGAACCGAGGACGCTTGGACGGGTGCGACGTGGGCAGCCGCCCGAAACTCGGCACCGTTCGTACTGACGTCCTTGGTGGATCCGACGGACGACTTTGTGGTCGAAACGATGGTCGACGCCGCCACCGTGAACGGGGGAACCATGCCCGACAAGTTTGTGGCCGGCATTATGCTTTACGATACGGACCACGAGACGACGCCCTACTATGGCTCCTACCGCGGCTACGACATGGGATTTTGCCTGTATCGCGACAGCAGCTACACAGGCATCGTTAACCCCACCATCATGGCGCAAGGCTGCTACACGACGGGTACTTACTCGGCCGGTTCGCTGGATTTGACCAAGGCCTATCACCTGAAAATGCAACGGGACGGCGATGCTGCCACGTGGACATGCTCCTATAGACAGGATGGAGTGTCCGCATGGACTCCGTTGTGCGTCTACAACGACTCGGATCTGAACGGAGGTGGCGTTACCGGCACGATGAAGCTTGGGCTCTATGCAAAGACTTGGGTCGGCGGAAGTACGACGCCGGGCGCTGATTTCGGCTATTTCACGATCGCGAGCGTGCCAGAGCCGAGCAGTATCGGGCTTGCTGTCAGTGCACTGGTCGGACTGTTGGCGTACGTTTTGCAGCGGCGGAAATAAGGGCTCCCGCGATTGGCGGGATCGGCGTGGCTGGGACAGCCAATAACGGTTGCTCCAGCCACGCCCTAATGATTCCCCTTGCGTACGAAAAATGGGGAGTGGTAAAACATTATTGCGGAACATCCCTTGAACAAAGGCAGTAGCGAAGATGCATATTAGGTGTATTTTGGCCACCGTGGCGTTGTTCGCGTCGACAGGCCAGATTGCTTGTGCGATCGAGTATGGATTGCCATCGGGAGTCGTGTCTGGCAGTGTTGGCCTGAATCTCGGGTGGAACGTCGAGAACTGGAACCTTCTTGCTGGAACTGGCGCAGGGGTTGTCCGAACGAATCTCTATTGGAGCGTATGCGAGAAAACGTTGGGCGTCTACGACTTCGATCTTTCCGACGACAACGCCATGGTTGCCGCATGCGGTCAGCGCGGCATCCGAGTCATGTACGACATGTTTTGGGGCAATCCGCTTTATGGCGAAACCGACATGGGTTCGGCCACATGGCGGCAGAACTACGCGAATTTTGCCGGCGCGGCGGCCGCGAATTTCGCGGGAAAAGGGGTGATTTATGAACTCTGGAACGAGCCCAACGGCTATGGGCAGGGCGCCGAGATTCCGGCGAATTACATCGCGTTTGTCGATGTGGTATCATCCGCCATTCGCGCGGCAGATCCTTCCGCAGTCATTGTTGGCCCTGCCGTAGGTGATCGCTCGGAAACCGGTCCAGCATTTCTTGCGGACTGTTATGATTTGGGCTTACTGGACAAATTGGATGCCATCAGCCTGCATCTGTATGCCGATGCGTCTTGGTTGAACCCCGAGCAGGTCGTGGGGCGGCTAGCTGACGCTCGCAGTCTAATGCAAACGCACGGCGGCAAGGTTTTGCCAATCATATCAGGCGAATGGGGCTATACCCTCGGCGCCGTTAGCAGCGACGAGGTGACCCAAGCGAAATATTGTGCTCGGTCGTTGTTAACCAATCTAAGCGAGGGCGTTCCGATTTCAATCTGGTTCGAGTTTCGAGACCGCCCGACCTCGGGCGACTATTGGGAAGGCAACTTCGGTTTGATCGCTCACGATGACACGACGAATGCGTATCAAGGCATACGGCCGGCCTACTATGCGATGCAAGAATTGACGCAATCGTTGCGAGGAACAACATTCAGTCAGCGCCGTACGGATGGCTGGGGGATATACGAGACGACAGACTGGCTGCTCGAGTTTGATTGGCCGACGGGCGACGGGAAAACATTGGCTGCATGGACGTCCTGGATTGAAAATCCCCACTATGTCTACCTTGACGATTGGGGATGGGTCTATCTGACAGACACACCAATCTACTTGAATCCAGTGCCCGTGCCCGAGCCGGGTACGCTCTTGCTTTCCTTCACGGTAATCGCCGGTGCATTCGCATGTTATCGGCGGACGAAAGGCGGCAAGCTCGAAGAACAGCGCCCTTATCGGATGCACTGGCGTGGAAATACCTGCTTGAGCGTCGAGCCGCGGGCCGCGGAGTTCCCTTTCTTCGAGGATGTCTTGCCGGTTCTCCCCGAGCCGCCGAAAGAATGAAATAGGAGAAGATCGATGTATTCCAATCCACCATCCACCATCCGCCGACCAAAAACGGGGTTCACGCTAGTTGAGCTTTTGGTCGTGATTACGATCATCGGCATTTTGATCGCGTTATTGCTGCCGGCCGTGCAGGCGGCGCGCGAGGCGGCAAGGAGGATGCAATGCACAAACAATCTGAAACAGATTGGCGTTGCCATGCACAACTTCGCCTCGGCCGAAGGCACGTTGCCGCCTGGAATCAAGGCGAAGGTTCCCTACTCGCCGAGCATGGCCAACGGCGCCTATGAATGGACGTGCTTCCTTCATATCCTTTTGACCTACATGGAACAGGACGCCTATTATACGGCCGCTCACGGTCCGGTATTTGATCTGCCAAACCCCTGGATAGGGCCGGGGTCATGGAGCGTCGGCCTCAACAACATCCCATGGCCAGGCTTGCTCTGTCCCAGCGATGGGTTGGGCGCCTCGACGCACCCCTTGCCTGGTGATCTTCGATTGGCGAAGGCCAATTACCTCGGCATCTTCTCCGGGCTCGACCACAATGATAGCATGTATGGTGTTTCCGACGCCAAGCAATGGGCCGCGTTCCGCGTCGGTGTGGGCACGTCTTTTAGCGATATTACGGATGGCACCAGCAACACGATGGCGGTGGCCGAATATCTCACGGGGCTCGACGAGAACGACACCCGCGGATTTCCCTGGTCGAACCAAGCCGGCCTACAAGTGTTGCAGGTTCGATTCGGACCGAACTCGACCGCCGACGACGTTATTGACGCCAGTTTCTGTGCACCCGAGGACAATCAGCCAAGCCAAAACCTGCCCTGCTCCGGCACCAGCTCGGTGGTGGGTTCGTTTGCCAGTTCGCGTAGCCGGCATCCAGGTGGTGTGAACGTATTGTATTGTGATGGCAGCGTTCACTTCGTCGAAGACTCCGTCGATATCACCATCTGGCAGAATCTTGGTTGGATCGCCGACGGCAATGCCCCATGATGAAACATTTGAAGGACTCTGCACCATGAAGACGCCGATGTTCTATCTCTTGCTGGTTTCCCTGACGGCCATATTCGGCTGCGGCGGAACAGACCCGAATCGAAGCGCCATTGGCGGAAACGTGACGCTCGATGGAAAGCCCGTCGAACGGGGATCGGTCGTGTTCATCCCCGTCGATGGCACCACGGGGGCCGCCGCCAGCGGGCCGATTGAAGGAGGTCGCTATCAGATCGCCAGCAAGGACGGCGCCGCGGTGGGTTGGAACCGCGTTGAAGTTCGGGCAGTGCGGAAGACCGGCAGGATGATCCCCAAGGGGCTTGGCGGAACCGGAAAGATGATCGAGGAGCAGGTCGAGGGCGCTGCGGCTCGATTCAATGCAAATTCGACGCTGAAGATTAATATCAAGCCCGGCGACAACATGGCCGACTTCGAGGTGACTTCGAATTGACGCCACTGCAAAAGTCCGGCAATGCCCATCGAGTGTTGTCGGCTGCGATCCTCACACCTTCCCACCTACGTTCAAAGAACCCATGATGCGAACAAGACGATCGTTCAGTATTGTAGCACTTTGGTCACTCTGTTGGCTCCAATTTGCCGTGGCCGTTTCGCCGACTCCCGCCGAGATGGACGAGGCCCGGCGTTGGGCCGCAACCAAGTTTGAAGCCGCCGAACCTTTCTTCTCCTTCACCTACGACGGCACACCTTCGGCCGAGTTGTTGAGCACGTGGGAAGTGAAGCGGGCAAATCGTCCATTGGACGATAAGCGGACGGAACACACAATTACCTACACCGATCCCAAGACGGGGCTGAACCTGCGTTGCAAGGGCATCGAGTACCGGGATTTCCCCGCCGTGGAATGGATACTGCACTTCCAGAACACCGGCGACAAGGACACGCCGATCCTGGAAAACGTGCAGGCGTTGGACCTGCGACTGGCGCGGTCCAGCCCGGGCGACTTCGTCGTGCATCATGCCAAGGGATCCGATTCGGCCTTGTCCGATTACGCACCTCTCTCGGATACGCTGCTGCTGGATGGCAAACTGAAGTTACTCTCCCGCGGTATTCCGAGCGGAGTGCCTTCCCAAGAGTCCTTGCCCATGTTCAACCTGGAATGGGATCGACAGGGTGTGATCGCCGCCTTGGGATGGACCGGTCCCTGGACCGCCAACTTCCAGCGCGAAGGCGAGACGGACCTACAGCTTCGCGCCGGGA
>JAEWUR010000512.1 GCA_023397045.1 Planctomycetota bacterium | reverse complement strand
GCTCTGGGCTCTGCACAGCGCCTGTCATCTCAATCCGCGGATCGCCGAAGACGATCCAGTCGTACGAATAACCGTTCCCGGCGTCGGTGGCCACGAGCGTCAGAAAACGGTCGCTGTCGGCCAGCGGGACGTTGACGGGCAGCGCGCCGTTGTATCCGTTGATTTCGCGGCATCGGTAACGCATTTTGCCGTCGACAAAGACCCAACCGTCGGCCGACGCCAACATGCCCTGGGCCGATACCGGCTCCGTGTTGCCCAACATGGCCCGGAATCGCACGAGTCGATGGCCGGGATTCGCATGGCGAATGGCCTCAAGGTCGAAGGTGATGCCCTTGCTGGCCGACATATTCAACATGTTGTGGCCGGCCGAAGCGTAGTCCACGCCCGCGAGGATCGACGAATCGTGTTCGAGTTCCTCGGCCGAGGCGTACGGCGTCGAAAGCAGCCGGAAGCGATCCGGCCAAACAACGCAATACGACCGGCCATCGGTGACAGGAAAACCGTCGAACGTGTTCCCCGACGAATCGATCTGCACCGGGGTTGGCCCACCCTTCGGGATGAAGACGCCGTCGACCAGCGGCAAGGCCTCGACGCGGTGATAGACGCCGTCGCTATCGAGATGGAAATCCTCGATGTCGTCGGGCAGCTTGGCGACCACGCGACCCGAGGTCGGATCAATGCCGCGCGATCGCCCGTTCGAGAAACCGTCTCCGCCGGCAACCACATCGGACAGGTTCAGCGTGGTGATGCTCTGGCCGGGCATGTGGCGTTCAAACGGAACAGGTTCCGTGATCGACTCACATCGAAGCCGATGATCGGCGGCGTTCCGATACACGCGTGCCGATTCATTCGCGTACAACACCTTCTCCTCCCGGTCTACCGTGGTCGCACCGCCTCGGGTTTCGATGCGAACGGCGCCGCGAAAAACGTGCGATGTCGTCGCACCAGCCTTGTCGACCTCAACGCCGAACTCGGTGCCAAGATCGGTGACGATGGCCGTGGGAGTGGAAATAGTGAATAGTGGGTGGTGGATAGTGGGTAGTGATGGGGCAGGAATGGAGGATGGCGAATGGTGGATGGTGGATGGAGTTGTTTTCTCACTGGCCACTGGCCACTGACCACTGGCCACTCCCTCGCCCCTCGTCTCCCGCCTCGCGCCCCCCGTTTCCACCCTTGCCGTCAACTTACCGACAGAAAGACGTCCGCCATCGGCCGAATCGACCGTATAGGCCACCGGGCCCTGCAAAATGACCCTTGCGCCGCTGTCATAAACGATTTCGACCATTCCCGAGGCCAAGGAGAAGGTCTGGTCGAGATGGACGATCATGGCCGTTGGCGCGGTTTTCGGGTCGGTCCATTGACAACCGGTCATCCCGGTGATTCGCCCAACCTTCGCGGACGCCGAGGCCGGCGTCATTCCGTCATTGGTCCCGGACGCTGATTCGTAAGCAACATGGAGGGGACGGGATACGTAGGTGACGGCCCCGACGATGGCTGCGATGGCGAAAATCACCGTCGTGATCAAGTAGGCGACCGGCCAGCCGGAGGTGAGGTAGCTCGAAGCGTTTGGGAGTGCGGTGGAGAGAAACGCGGGGGAAGCGATGGGCGACATGCCCTCGTCGGATACGGCAATGTCATGCAAAGTCTGATCGTTTGGCGGGATGCCAACTTGCTGACACACCTCTTGAACAGCTCGATCGCTTCGCGCTTCGAACTTCAGCGAGGCATGCATCTGGCAATAGAACAGGTACCGACGGCTTGCTATATCGTCGGAGAGCAGAAGGGCTTGAAGTTCGGCCAGCTCGCTTTCCGAGGCGGTCTGATTGCAGACGGCGCCGGCGAGGTCCAAGAGATGGTCGATATTGGCGTCAAAACCGCTCATGAGTTGGAAATCAGCCCTTTCGAGGATGCTCCCGGCGAGCTACGTCTCGTTGGATGCACTCGAACAACCAACGTCGAATTCGATTCAGCGCCCGGCAAATGCCCGCTTGATTGCGCGATAGGCGGTCGGCGATTTGTCGAGTTGCATAGCCTTGCCCATAATGCAGATCCAGCAATTCCGCATCAGCGGCGGCAAGCTGTTTCCTGCAATGCTGCAACGCCGTCAGGCAATGATCCGTCCAATCGTGCTTCGTATCCGTGGTGACTTCGGCCAGCGTTTCCAATAGGTTTTCACCGACGGGGTCGTCTTTCCGCTTCTGCTGGAAATATTGGTGAATTTTGTTTTTTGCCGTTTGTCGGGCCCATGCAAAAAAGTTGGTGCCCGGTTGAAAGGAGTCGAACTTGCTCCAAAGAACCAGGCAAACCGCCTGAAAGAGGTCGTCCGAGTCGCCCCAATTTCTGACGACTGCGAAGATATAGCCGTACAACTCGCTGCGGTGGCTGGCAAGCAACTCAGAGAACAGGTTTTGACGTTCTTGTTCGTTCATGGATGACGGTTGTTTGCAGCGTCCGCGTCGCACACGGCTTGCCGACGCCAAGGCCGCCGCTCTACGACATGAATCCCGAAAGACGACCGATCTTTGCGCAAAAAATCAGAATTTCCCGATTTTTTTCCCGCAAGGCTTCAGCGTACCG
>JAEWUR010000442.1 GCA_023397045.1 Planctomycetota bacterium | reverse complement strand
GAGCGTAAGCCGTAGCTACTCGACCGTCACGCTCTTTGCGAGGTTTCGGGGTTTGTCGACATCGCACCCGCGCGCCACGGCGATGTGATAGGCCAGGAGTTGCAGCGGAATGACGGTGACGATGGGCTGCAAATACTCCTCGACGGCCGGAACCTCGATGATGTCGTCGGCCAACCGCGCGGCCTCGGTATCGCCTTCGCCAACGACTGCGACGACGGGACCGCCGCGGGCTTTGATTTCCTGAAGGTTCGACATCACCTTGTCGTACACATGGCACTGCGGCATCAAGAACACGCTGGGCGTGTTCTTGTCGACCAACGCGATGGGGCCGTGTTTCATCTCGGCGGCCGGATAGCCTTCGGCGTGGATGTAGCTGATTTCCTTGAGTTTCAACGCCCCTTCCAGCGCAGTCGGGAAGTTGAATTGTCGCCCAAGGTACAGGAAGTTGTTGCAATGGGCGTAGCGCTGCGCGATTTCGCGCACCCGATCGTTGCATTCGAGCGCCTTGGCCACTTTGCCGGGCAATTCTTGAAGCTGGTCGATAATGTTCATGCCGGCCGTGAAGCTCAGATGGCGCAGGCGGCCGAAATAAAGCGCCAACATCGCCAGCAAGGTGCATTGCGAGGTGAAGGCTTTGGTCGAGGCGACGCCGATTTCCGGTCCGGCGCGCAGATAGAATCCGCCGTCGGTTTCCTGGGCGATCGTGCTGCCGACGACGTTGCAAATTCCCAACGTCGGGCATCCCTTTCGCTTCATCTCGCGGAGCGCGGCCAACGTGTCGGCCGTCTCGCCGCTCTGGGTGATGGCGAAAACCAGCGTGTGGTTATCCAGCGGCGGGTTGCGGTAGCGGAGTTCGCTGGCATATTCGACTTCGACGGGCAGTCGGGCAAGTTCCTCGATCTGATATTCGCCGACCAGCCCGGCGTGCCAACTCGTGCCGCAGGCCGTCATGATGACGCGGTCGACCGCCCGAAGTTGTTGCGGCGTAAGGTTAAAACCGCCGAATTTCGAGGTTGCTTCGTCGCGATCGAGACGGCCGCGGAGCACGTTTTCGACCGATTCGGGCTGTTCGAAAATCTCCTTCAGCATGAAATGGGCGAAACCGCCCTTGGCGATGTCGCCGGCCTGGAAATCGAGCACGTGAACGCTGTGGTTCACGCGGCCTTGGTCGCGATGGAGCACGCGGAGGCTGTCGGCCGAAACGACCGCCATCTCATGGTCGGCGAGATAGACGATTTTGTCGGTATAACCGGCCAATGGGGACGCGTCGCTCGCAATGAAGTGCTCATCGGTTCCCACGCCGATGATCAGTGGGCTGCCCAGTCGGGCGGCGATCAGGACGCCGGGCCAGCGGCGGAACAGCACCACGAGGCCGTAGGTCCCGTGGAGTTGGGCCAGGGCCGACTGGACCGCGTGGACCAAGGGCTGATAGTCGACAGTCGCCATGTCGACATCCAATGACTCCTTCGCCAGGCAACTGTCGATCAGATGGGCGATCACCTCGCTGTCGGTTTCGGATCGGAAGACGTAGCCCTGGCCTTCGAGCCGCTGCTTGATCGCCCGAAAGTTCTCGATCACCCCGTTGTGGACGATGGCGAGTTCATTGTTGCCGCCGATGTGTGGGTGGGCGTTGGCATCGTTCGGCACGCCGTGCGTGGCCCAGCGGGTATGGCCGATTCCAATACGGCCCGGCGTGGGATGTTCGATGAGTTGTTTTTCGAGCTTCTCGATACGCCCGGTGGTTTTCACAACGACCAGTTCGTCCTCGGGCGTGATCGTGGCGATGCCGGAGCTATCATAGCCTCGGTACTCGAGTCGATGGAGGCCCACGACGAGATATTCCGTTGCTTCGCGCGGTCCGATATATCCGACGATTCCGCACATTCGATATTGCTCCTCGAAGCCCCCTTCGGACGAGTTTACCGCAGCAGGATCTGCTTTGTGGATCAGAAAATCCGCGGGCTATTCTACGCCTAGAGTATAGCTTATTGGGGGGAGCTTGGGCCAGAGGGATCTCGGGGGGCGTTGTTCGCGTGGTCCCAGTAGGGCGAGATTCGCCGCACGTTGGCCACCATCTGGGGGAACGCCTCGATGATGTGGTCAATTTCGGCCTGGGTATTGTAACGGCTGAAGCTGAACCGGACCGACCCCTGCACGGCGGCGTCCGGCACGTGCATCGCCTTGAGAACGTGCGACGGTTCGAGTGATCCGGAGGTGCAGGCCGAGCCGCTGGAGGCGCAAATCCCGTGGGAATTGAGTTGGAAAAGCATCGATTCGCCTTCGACGGCGTGGAACGAGACGTTTAGCGTGTTTGGCAATCGGGGGGCGTCGCGGCCGTTGACCTCGGCATAGGGGATTCGTTCGGTGATCGCCTTTTCCAGCCGGTCGCGGAGGTTTTTGACTCGGGTGTTCTCGTCCTCGAACGTTTCGGCGGCCAGTCGCAGCGCTTCGGCGAGTCCGACGATGTACGGCACGTTCTCGGTGCCCGCCCGGCGGCCTTCCTCTTGATGTCCGCCGATTAGCAGCGGCCGGCACCGCGTTCCGCGTTTGGTGTACAACGCGCCGATGCCTTTTGGGGCATGCAGTTTGTGGCCGGAGAACGAGAGCATGTCGACGTGTTGGAAGTCACGCTTCAGATCGATCGGGATTTTGCCGACCGACTGGGTCGCGTCGGTGTGGAAGATGATCGACGGGTCGGTTTCCTTGGTCAGCCGCGCGAGTTGTTCGATCGGAAAAATGACGCCGGTCTCGTTGTTGGCGTGCATGATGGTAACCAGCAGCGTGTCGGGTCGCAGCGCGCGGACGAACTCGGCGATGTCGAGTCGTCCCTGCCGGTCGACGCCCAGGAAGGTGACCTCGCAGCCTTCGCGTTCGAGTTCTTTGCAGACGCCGAAGACGGCCGGATGCTCGACGGCGGTCGTGATGATGTGTCGCCGATTCGGATTTGCGCGGACCGCACCGAAGATGGCCGTATTGTTGCTCTCGGAAGCGCAACTGGTGAACAGGATGGCGTTCGGATCGGAGAGGTTGAAGAACCGGGCG
>JAEWUR010000236.1 GCA_023397045.1 Planctomycetota bacterium | reverse complement strand
GGACAAAAATTCGCGGGATCGGCGACCGTCGGCGCCTTGCCGTCGGGCAGATGGGCCAGCACCGTCTCTCGACCGACCTGTTGGCCCTTCGAGCCGCAACGAGGGCAATACTCCGCAGTCGAATCGGGCTCGCGAACAAACGCCTTGTTCATGGGCGGTGCAGCCTCATCAACTCCAGCTTTTCTTACGCAGTCAATTCGGCCAGCTTCCGCATGGCCTCTCGCTTGCCGATGCCTCGGACCGCGACCAACGCCGCAAGCTGCGCCTTGCGAGGACGCGAAGTGCCGTGCTCCCAGCTATACACCGTTAAACCGCTGACACCGATCAGCTTGCCATAATCGGCCGCCGACAGCCCCAAACGGTTCCGCTGAGCCTTCACCGATCGGGCGGAAAAACGAACGCCTTCCAACGCTTCGCCCTCGGTCTCGGAGGCAGCGGCCGGCACTTTTTCCAGCTTCTTCAACCGTGCGATCTCTCGCTCCTGTTGGTCAAGCCGCTGCTTCAACTTGGCAATTTCACCGCGATACTTCGCAATCGCCTGTTTGGTCGCGCCAACCTGGATCTTGATTTCCTTCTTGGCGAGACGACGAATTTCCTCTTTCAATACACTAGCGATATTCGGCATGGAATCTCTCCTTCATGCTCCGAAACAATGATTCGTTCAAGCGATAGAATCGTCACGTCAACCCGCGACGACCGCTCGCCATTCCCGGCTCGCGCCAATCTCTCTCACGCGAAGGCCATGCTGAAGCATAGGTCCCGACAGCGGCCGATGCAGGCGACGCCGCAATCAAGCGGTGGTGATTCTGAGCAGATTTGCGATCAACATCGATGGCCGCCGATTCCCAGAATCGCCGCAAACCATTTCCCAAAAACGGTTTACAAATAGGCCCGGTAGGGGTCGAACCTACGACCAAGGGATTATGAGTCCCCTGCTCTAACCACTGAGCTACGGGCCCGATCGACGTGCTGCCTCGGCAATTAAGCGGGTCGCACGTCATTTCACCAGTTTGGTCTGGAAATCCAGTTTTGACAAGGTGTAAGCCAAACCGGACCATTGCCGCACATAACTAACCCCAGATTGGTATAAGAGACCACCATTTCTAGCAGTCCCCGTCGACATTCATTGCGCGGAATCAAGTGGGCTTGTACGCCGTTCTCCCAGATTTTATACTTAGTAGCTCCCCCGGTTTTTTTATTATTCCCGATGACCTCTCGTGAGACCGCAATGAACGCCAACGACCCGAAATACGCTAAGTTCGCTCTGGTCCAAGAAATGCTCGAAACCCCCCGTGTGATCGGGAATCTCAACTTCGCCGCCGCGGCCGAGACGGCCGAGGTGATCCAGAAGTCGGGCAATCTCTTCCTGACCGGCGAAGGGTCAAGCCGCATCTTTCCCGCCAAAAACCTGATCTGCGAGGTCTTGCGACTCGGAATCCCCTTGAACGTCGCCACCGAGGGAGCCCGGCAAGCCCACGAATACAAACTGGACCATTTCGCGGTTTTCGGAGCCAGCAACAGCGGAAAGACCAAGGAATTGATCTCGCTGTTCACCCAATTGGGCAAACAAGGCCATAAAAAACTCTTCGGCCTGACCGCCAACAGCCCGTGCATGCTGGAAGACGTAACCACGCGCTGCTACACGCTCGATTGCGGCAAGGAGAACGCAGTGGCCGCCACCAAGAGCGTCGTCGAACAGGCCTTGTTCTATCGGTCCTTGCTGTCGCCCTACGAAAGCAATTCGCCGATGGTCGCCCAGCAGCAAAACGCTCGCCAAAAAGCCCAAGAAGTGCTCGAAACCGAGTTGGACCCGGAGTTGGTGCAGCGAATCGCCAAGGCGCCGGTCATCTATTTCGCCGGCCGAAACAACGGCGTCGCCGAGGAACTGACGCTCAAGACCAACGAAATCACGCACAAGAAGAGCGACTACCTGGAAGGCACCTACGCCGTCCACGGAATCGAAGAGATCATGCATCGCGACGAGGTCGTGATCGTCGTTGACCCGTTCCCCGCCGAAATCGATAAGTTCAAGACCACGCTGGTCGACGGCGTCGGCATGACCGTCATCGCGGTTTCATCGCAAGAGACCTCGCTGCCGACGATTCGCATTCCGAAGGTCGACGGCTACGACACCGTCTTGCAGTTGCTGGCCGGCTGGAACATTCTGGTACACGTCGGCGTCGCGCTCGGCATCAACCTCGACAAGGCCGAGCGTGCCCGAAAAATCGGCAACGAATTCGTCGCAAGCTGAAACACGTCGGGCAACACTTCGCCCCGAATCCCTAGTCCCGAATCCCTAGACCCCGGCCCCTAGCCACTCCCATGTCCGAAAGCGTGACCTACAGCCGACGATCGCCGGATGGCCAAATTCTTCGCACGCCGCATATCGAGGAGTTGTTTCCCGATTGGCAAGGCGCCGAGGAATGCTGGATGTTTATCTCACCGCACGACGACGACGTCGTGATCGGCGCCGGCCTGACGTTTCAGGTCGGCATGGCCGAAGGGGCGCAAGTCCACGCGATGATCATGACCGACGGTCGGATGGGCTACTGCCGATTCGAGCAACGGCGCAATATCACGAAGATTCGGCAGGCCGAGGCGATCAAGTCGTTCGAGTCGCTCGGGCTGGCGGCCGACCGGATCCGGTTCATCGGGTGCCCCGACTGCAAC
>JAEWUR010000360.1 GCA_023397045.1 Planctomycetota bacterium | reverse complement strand
CGATCCGCTTGAATTGGTCTTCCGGTCGTAGGCGACTGAGTTCCTCGGCCGAAAGACCGATCAAATTGAGTGCCTCTTGGCCGGCCTTTCCGCCGCGTGCGGCGTCCGCAATATTGACCTGCATCTTTTTGATGCCGCCGGCCAACGTGTCGACGGCGACGTTGTTGCGCCGAGCGGCATAACCGAGCGAGGAGATCGCTTCAACACTTGCACCGGCCTTTTCTGCAAGATCGGCCATCGCTGTACCAGAAGAAGCGGCTTGCTTGGCGGCAGCCAAAAGCCCGGAGAAGATCCCTGCGGGCGAAGAAGCAAATCGAGCAATCGCAGCCAAGGGCTCCGGCAATTCACCGCCATACGTGCCGGCGCCAAGTCGGCCGAGCGACGCCGACCAACCGCGCAGACGCGCCTGCATCGCGGCCAGTCCTTGAGTCACACGATTCTGCTCAAGAAAGACCTCGACGTAGGCGGCGCCCGCTCGAATTGCTCCTGCGGTTGACATAGGAATTAGGGATTAGGAATTGGGGATTAGGGATTAGAGTTCAAGGGGAGAGATTGTTGACAAATCCAATCCCTAATCCCCAGTCCCTAATCCCTCGTGTCTACACAGCCCCTTCAGACACTCGACGCTGATTTTGATCTTTATCTCTTTAGGCTCGGACTGTTTCCGGTCCATAAACGGGTGGAAATCGCTTGGCGAAAACGGCTTCCTGTGTTTCTTCGCGTCCCGGAACGGGTTGGCGCCGATCGCGGCCAGAAGGGCCGTTCGGTCCCATTCGGCCGCCTGACGGCCTCTCGCCATCGCGATCAATTCGGCAAGGGTTCTTGGTCCGGGATCGATCCCGACGATGCCGGCAAGCTCCCAGCAGAACCAGTACCATTGGTCGGGAGTATCGAGAGTTTTTGCCACTCGGTTTCGAGTATCTGATCGATCACCGCATCGAGTTCCCCGGTCGCCAGACGCGTCGTCCGCATCTGGTTGACCCGCTGGTCGAACGCCCGTCCCTTCTCCAACACCTTCCGCAGAAACTTCCTGCGGTACTCGGGGAAAAAATCGATGGTCTCCTCGATCAGGCACTCCAAAACGTTTTGCAGCACGTCGCCGCCCATCGCACGGCCGAACTCCTCGTCGGTGACGTCTTTCTCGTCACACTGCGGCTTGCAGAGGGCATAGACGACGTCGCAAATCAACGGCGGATAGTCGGCCATCTTTTTGAGCAGGTCGCTGTTGGGCTCGACCAGCGCAAGCAGATTCACCCGAATCGGCTCGCCACAATACTCGATCGCCGCTTTCATTACCCGCTTCACCGCATTGACATCAACCGTGATGCCCCACTCCCGTCCCGCCGTATCTCGAAAGGTCTTCATACGAAACTCCATCTCGTTAGCCATTAGCGATCGACCACCAGCCACTATTCCGCACCGCTCGACCAAGCAGGATAGCGGCTGACATATGTGGGTTTGACAATGAACGAAATTGTCACCTGTTCTTCCAGTTTTTGATCGTCGTCCATCGACAGGATCTCGAAATCGGCGTCCAAACCCTGACCGCTCGCACGGTCGGCGATCTTGAACGCCAACGGCGTGTCGCCGATGAATGCCGCAATCATTGCCTGAAGGTGGACATCATCCGCGTCCGAGTCGAACGAAACCGTGAATTCCGCTTCCTTGAGCGCGCCCTTGACCATCGCCCATCGCGACGCCCGGCTACTGATCTTCGCCTCGCTCTTTTTCATCTTCAGCGATACGTCCTTGCACGTCGTCACTTCGGTCGTTGCGGTCTGGCCCGCCGTGCCGCGGTAGAGCTTGGCATCGAGCGACATGTTGATTGGCATTTCTCGTCCTCCTCATAAACGACATTTCCATTAGCGGACGCTGCTCGCCCAGAGCGACGGCAGCGCATGCAACTCCTTCTTCAACGCCGGCCCCATATACGGTCGCGCGGCAATCGACACCGGCCCGATCGTCATCGGTCCATACAGTTCCTCTTGAAGCTGGTTGGCACGATCGGCCTGCGATTGCGTCCTCAGCACGGTGTAGGTGACCATCTTGCCAAAACGGTTCTTCTTGGTGGTGACGCTCACCCGACCGCCGATACGGATTTCGCCGGCATCGCCGACGCGACGAATACGACGTAACGGATTTTTGTGTCCGGCCGTCATACCGCCGAGTTCCAACACTCGCGGCACGATCGCCTGACCACGGAACGGCGTCGGGCCAATGACCAACGATGCCGTCCGATCGTCATAGGCGAAGAAGATCAACTCGCGGAGCGGCGAATCCTTGCCACCCTTCTTCGACGCGTGGGCGTGAGGCGGCCGGCCCGGCTTCGACGCCCCTTTGGCATACCCAATGCTCCCTTTGGCCGATCGGCGGATGTAGGCTCCAGCTCTCGCCAATGCCATGGCATTGGCGCGGCCAAGGGCCTCGATAACCGCCCGACGATCAAAAAACGTCTTGGTGACTCGTGCCATGTCCATTACCGCACCACCCGATACGTGAATGCCAATAAACTGGTAAACTGACCGTGTTCCTTGAGGTGTTTGGGGTCGTAGATCGGCTTGTTCTCCGTCTTGATCCAATGGGCCTGCGGGTAGCCGGGCAACGGCTTGTGCCGCAGCAGGTCGTCGATCTCCTCCACAAGCCGCATGAGCCCATCAATCGCGGCGGTGTCCAATCCCGGCGGGGCCTGTTTCGCCACCCGTTGTTGAACGGCCACATGGATTTTGTACTCCGCCCGATCCCGGCTCCGGTCCGACATCTCCTCGTCGAGTTCGGCCGGCACGACCGAGACGTGCAACTCGTTCATCTCCTTCAGGTCGAACTCAGGAAGGTAATGCCGCACCGCGGTGAACGGTTGGCTCAGCGTCGCATCATTGAGCGCGGCGGTCAGGGCGTCGGCAATCTGGATTGTTGTGCTTTCCATCGGTCGCGTTCTCGTCAGTAGAGGATTTCCTGGGCCTGAATCGTTGCCGACCAACGGATGTTGGTGGCGGCTGCGCCGGTGACGGTTATAACAAGGCTTCTATTGGTG
>JAEWUR010000327.1 GCA_023397045.1 Planctomycetota bacterium | reverse complement strand
GTTAAGTGTGCAAATCCCGAAGGCGTTGAGCGCCCAGCCCGAGTCCATGGCGCCGAGGGTCGTGGACGTTCCGACCAGCGAGTTGTCGGAAGCCTTGCGAATTTCCAAATCGATTTGCCCCACCCCCACGCCGCCTCCGTTGGGCGTATACAGGGTATTAAAGAGGTATTGCGTCCCGTCATTCAGCGAGAGCTTAATACCGTTCTCGTTCGTACCGAAACGGACTCCAGCTCGATACTTTCCGCCGCCTTCGTCCACCAAACGCATCGCGACTGCTTGCGTCATGCCACCAAGGCCTTCACCCGCCGGTATCTTGACGACATTCTCCGTATTGATAAATCCGATCTCAAACCCGCCATCCAGACTGGTCGAATCCGGCACGACAAATCTACCACTCGCTTGCATAGCGTCGCTCAGAGTGAGCGTTTTCGCGGTATTGCCAGCCCCCAGGGTATTGTCGGCGTACCATGTAAACTTGTCCGCGGTGCGCGACATCACCATCCCGCCAACCTCGCCGGCTGTGCCACCAGCATTGCTCGTGTTACTAAAACCGTAGCTATTGGTGCCATATCCCGTGTTGTTGTTGCCGATCCAACCGGGGTCGGAGTCAAAGTTCTCCGTAACAAAATCAGCACATGCAACACCCGCCATTGCCGTTACTGCGATACCCACGCACACCAAGAACGACAACCCGTGCATCAAGCGGCTCATAACAATTCTCCCTGGAAAGTGTTTAAGATAACCATAGACAGACCACCGGTAACACACCGGTGATGTTGAGTCCAAAGTACTATCGAGACGTCACCCCTATCTATACTCTAATTGCGAGGCTACAAATGTGACATAAATATTCGTATTTTGTTGATGATTCTTCAGAAGGCTGCCACAAGCCTGGCAGCAATAACACAGTGCGGTTCATTTACCTTTGTACATTCTCAATGGAGCATAAAAAGCCTACTATGACATTTTCAAGCGAGCCCAGAAGATGTTGGTCGCTTCAGTATCGCCGGCGTAATACACGATCCACATCGATCCGTCGATGCCAGCTATCGCCTGAACCCGTCCAAATGTCCAGAGTTCCATATCTTGAAGATAATCAGCTGGTGCGGAGTCTTCGCCAGGTTCCGTGCGACCGACTTGGTGTTGATAGACGACTATTTCGTCGGCAAGCGTTCGCCCTCGATCATTGCTTAACACCGCTCGAATGCTTCGCGAGTTGAAACGATCGATATATACGAACACTACGCGGCCCGCACTCAGGAGCACCGGGTAGGCTTGTTGTCCCACAAGCCCGATGCTCCGAGGCTGGGTCCATATGTTGCCGCCATCGTTTGATTCGCACAGATGGATCGGAAGATCGTGTTTCTGTTTGCGATCGTAGACCCATAACGCGGCCATGACATACCCATTATTGCCCAATCCATACCGGGCATCCCAGTAGAACACCTGGCTATTCGGATCCTTCGCGACTTCGACACATTCCGGCCAATGATAGCCGCCATCTGAAGATATCCTCCATACCGCCGCTTGTCGCCAGATCCCGGCATCATCGTAGGATTTGTTGACCTCAACCTGGCACACCAGACGGCCGCCTCCCAAAGGGAGAACTGGTCCTGTGAGCGTTAGCGGACAATCTGGATCACTCTCCATCAAACGATAGTCACCCCATGATTGCCCCCCATCACGTGACACACAGAACCACGTTTGTACCGGCAGAATTCCTTCCGTGACGGGATTGAAGAACGGCCGGTTAGAATCACTCCGATCGACCCACATCAACGCCGCCAGCAAATCGTCGTTCCCCAAGACGGTCAATGGTGCGTAATGAATCTCGCCAGGCCTTTCCGAACATGGCCCGGATGGAAATGGTTGTGGTTGTGACCAGGATCGACCTTCATCGGTCGACCGCGACAGGAGTATTGTTCCATCCGCCGAGTCCTTCTGGGAGCCGACTCGCCAGGTAACAATCAGCGTTCCGTCCGGCAATTGAACAATGGCCGGAAAGCAACTATTGGCTGCTGAAGTACCGGGCTTTCCGGCGTATATCATTCCGTCTGCAATGAGTTCCATTGATGGTTTCGGGTTTCCAAGGTGTCTTTCGTTTGCAGCCTACCACTTCGCAGTAGCATTGCTATTCAGGCAGGAATAGCGGTAGACCATGGGCGTCAGTCATATGCACCAATTCGAAGTCCTTCCTCGATAAAAAAACGGTATGTCTGGTAGGCTACCTGATTGGGAACACTGTGGTCCACCTGTAAGACATAGCCGCTCCCCTCCATGACTTGGGGAAGTTTCGTTTCTAGCTCTCGGCGCACTCGGCCCAGGTCATTGCTGATCAGTTCACGAACATCCATGCCGCCGATCAGGGCTATTCGGTCGCCATACTTCTTTTTAATCTGTAGCAAATCCATGCCCGCCTTCACTTCGAGCGGTTGGAGGCAATCGATACCCGCCTCAATGAGATGTGGAATCAGCGGTTCAACAAAACCGTCGGAATGCAGAACCACCGAAAGACCAAGACGATGTGCGAAGTCAAAAACCCGTTTGTGGCCTGGAAAAATCAATTCCCGATACATCGACGGCGCCATAAATGGTCGATTCTTAAACCCGAGATCGTCCCACATCCACAACCCATCTGGCAACCCTTCCTCATGGAAGAGAATCTCCAGCAATTGGATCGTCAGTGTCGCATATACGTCGACCATATCCCGAATCCATTCCGGATCCAACGCCATGCCCATCAATAGATACTGATGGCCGCACATCTTATCCATCAGATCAAACACGCCATGCACCG
The DNA here is from genome assembly GCA_023397045.1 of Planctomycetota bacterium. Classification (GTDB taxonomy): domain Bacteria; phylum Planctomycetota; class Planctomycetia; order Pirellulales; family Thermoguttaceae; genus JAEWUR01. The sequence goes on along the minus strand of JAEWUR010000327.1, from coordinate 5,992 downwards.
AAACGCAACCGAAGAGGTTTTCATGGGCACATTTCGATCGCAGATCGCGAAAAAGCTGGAAATCGATACGGTGTCGGTACGTTTTTTCGTCCATGAGGTAGGGCCGAACCAATTCCTGCCATGCCCGGCGGTCCTTTACGGAAAAATCGACATGCTCTGGCCCGCCCGAGTGGTCAATACGCCATCGCAATAGTGCGCCGTTGCCGTCGCGGACCAATTTAGCGGTGGCCGTCTGCTCGATAACCTCATTATGTGTCTCCAGGTTGGCAACCAGATTCACCGCCTTCCAAGGCACCGGCGTAATCTCGCCACCTGTGCGTCGGACATCCAGCCGAAAAAAATCGCTGACTACCTCGGGCTTGGCAAGATATCCTTGCTTGGTCCAATCCTGGGCCGTCTCCTTCCAAAATACCTCAAACAGGCCGATCCGATCGACCGGCTCATGCCGCAGAATTCGTTGAAATCTTTCTTTGCTGGTTAGCGCCATTGTTGTGAATCACTACAGGGAGTCAAACCCCCGGAATTGATGGATCGGACGGAATTGTCACGATAATGTCGGTATGACACAGGTTGGCAGAGCAACTCACCATGTCATTTGCCGGGACGGCCAACACGAAGAACAACCTCATTTTTGGTGGGATCGGAGGCGACGGTAATTCTTAGTCCGGAAGTGCCAAACTGTCCGAAACGTGGGTCGATCGATTGCTCAACGTCTCTTGGTAACGGTTGACCTGATTGGCGCTCAGGAATCGGCGGAATGACCAGTACGGCATGGTCGCCCTCGATAGCTCCGTCATTCTTGCTAAAGGTACTCAATTCAAAAGATCCATCCTGTTGAATCTCTCCCCTCGCGGTTGCACGATATTCGCCACCAAGGGGACAAAGCTCGATATAACCTCCGGCAAATGGTTTACCGTCGGAATAAACCACCTTGCCAACCACTGGAAATGTTGGGGGCGTGCTTTTTCCGCATCCGGTCCACATGGCAAATGACATGATGGCGATAGTGACGATCGTTAAATATCGCCAACTAGAGAGTTTCATCGAGGCTCCTCAATTGGTCTAAAGAATTAGTTGAAAACATCTCCTGGAATGACGTTGCCATCATTTCGACACGACAAATAGCCCAATATCGTCGTATCGATGGAGGTGGACAGGCCCCGAACGCTGCCGTCGCCTAACACAAAATGACAGATGCTCGCATGATCGCTGCCGAAGCGAAAAGGAGAGGTGGTTGAGGACTCCATGGGATCCAACACCAGTGAATAGCCCGGTCCCGCAATTCGCCCGGTGACCTCTAATTCATCGTTGTCATAGGTCGAGGTGTCTCGGGCCGACCACTGCCCGAATTTGTCCGGCGGGACGTGTTTCTCCCCCATGAAGATCGTATTGCTCATTCCATCCGGCACGTCGGAAAACGTGAAGTTGTATTTCACACTGTCTTTCAGCGTGGTATCGCCTGTCCATGGGACAGGAGTGCAATCACCAATTGCGCTAGTCCACGGGCCTTGAACAATATATCCAAGATGCGATTGGTCCCAATAGTCCGAGTTGTCCCTCCCTCCTTTCATCCGATCTCCGATGACGATGGCATAATCGCCCAATGCACCGAAACGTTGCGGTGCTGGCGAGCGAAGCCCGCCATCCTTGCTCAACTGCGGTGCTGAACGGCGCGAGGGACAATAGAGAACCGACATCTGATATTGGACAGCCAAATCCGGTTGCCTGTAAAACCCTTTCACGCGCCCCGCAGCGTCCTTCTGGGAATTCCACAGGTCAACGAAGTTCTGCTCCTCCATGAAGGGAGCCAGAGCATGAATCCAAGTGCCGCTGAAACAAGGCATTCGGGAGGGGGGAAGCATATTATACGTGCTGGCAAAGTTGTGAATACCCAGTCCCATCTGCTTGAGGTTGTTGCAACACTGCATTCGTCGTGCAGCCTCTCTCGCCGCTTGAACCGCCGGCAACAAGAGCGCGATTAAGATCCCGATGATCGTGATTACGACCAAAAGTTCAACTAACGTGAAACCGCGATGTGAACAGATACTCTTCATCTTGCCTTCCTCTTCTCTTCTCAACGGGCAGGAGAGCTTCCAAAGCTGTGCAAACGTTGAATTTCCTCGACAGTCAATGCGTGATTGAAAAATGCCAACTCATCAATTCGTCCCAGCCAAAGGCATGGTTCCTTCCATTCAACATCGGAACCGAGATAGTTGGTACGGCAACCAATGCCAAGGCTTGCCATGGGAGGTTGCGGCATGATGCCTTCAACGGAACGCGTGGCCACGGGGACCCCGTTATGAAAAAGTTGTGCGGAAGTTCGATCGATCACCAACGCAACATGTTGCCATTGTCCCTGTGGAAAAGTCGATGTAGAATCATCTTCATCCAACGCGATAATCTCTCCGTTGCGTTGGGTGATTTTGGCAGCCAGACCTTCCCCCTGTTTGGAAAGACCTAAAAAGAACTGGCCCGAACAATACTCTCCCTTAGCGTCGCGCAGCCCCCAGTTTGCGGCGATCATCGGCCATGATGATCGGCCCCCCACCAGCACCCAAGCCGAGACGGTTAGTTCATCGTCCTTGGCCTTGGGATAATTCCGCACAATGACGTGATCGCCGGTGGTAGAGCCGCGAAAACGGAGTGCCTGGCCGAAACGGCCTTCGACATAAGGGCTTCCGTGGAAGTGATCGCTGAAAGCCAACACGCCGTTGTAACCGCTGCCGGTCTCGTCCAATACGAGGACGCTGCTATCTCCAGCTTTTGGCGGCTCCATGCGATAATACAACACCGGTTTCAGCGACATCACCAGTTCGGCATACTGTCCCGCTGCTTCGCGTTCTCTCGATGCCGGCATCACGCGAATGAACGATTCCTCGTCTACCGCCAATGACTGCGGAACGGGTATCAGTCGTTGTCTTTCTGTACGAATTGTCTGACCGGCCTGGAGAACTACTTCACTTTGCGAGGACGCCGTCTTTTCGGATTGCCCCTTCCCCGTAACTTTGACTTTGCCCACAAAAACATGCGTCTGCGTTTCGCCCTGTTCGTCGACATCCACAGCAAACTCGGTGCCGAGGTCGGTGACGACGGCAGTTGGAGTCTTGACAGTAAAAAGATGAGCGGGGAGAGGATGTTGATGTGAAGTCGGTCTGGCCAACGGCGGCGTTGTTCCATCCAGCCGAGCGGTGAGCTTGCCGGCAGATAAAAACCCGCCATCAGCGGAATCGACTTCGTATGTGACGGGCCCTTGCAGGAGGACTCTCGCACCAGTGTCGTAGGTAATCTCCATCAACCCTGCGTCGAACGCGTATTTTTGTCCCAAGCAAACGACTCGGGCAATCATTGCAGTCTTCAGATCAGACGATTCGCAGTCAACCATGCCGGTAATCCGACCGACCCGTCCTGTCGATGGTATCGCCGCTCGCTGATTGGATGTGGCCGGTGACCCCACAACAAGCTGTGTCGGCTGAGACACATGCGTCAAGGCGCCGATCAATGCTCCTAAAGCAAAAACCACCGAAGCGACCATGTATGCCAAGGGCCAACCCGTGAAGAATAAGCTGGAAGGCGTTAGGTCGGTATTCGAAAGAACAGCATCCGGCAAGCCAGATGAAGCCGACGGAGAATTCTCGCCTATTCCCGTAAACAGACCAATTTCGTCCAGTCCGCGATATTCATCGAGATGTTCACGATCGAGCAACTGAATCGGGACGACCGGACTGCCCAACCCAACCTGCTTCTGATTGGCGAAATCGCTCAATTGCTCGTGTGAGACACCCAAATAATCGTGCAATAGGCTGTGAACCTGGCATTCCGCCACGAACAGCTCGACGTTTTTCACACTGGCATCAAGCCACGACTCCAATTCTCGTTTAGAGGAGTCGGTCAACTCGCCGTCAAGATACGCATGAATCAGAGCGGTAATGGGAGCCATCAGCTTCGCCTCGTAATTGCGCGTTCTCGATTCAGGCAATCCCGCAATGACATTCTTGCTCGGCTGAGCAGCTTCCGTACAGCGACGTCAGTCATGCCCGTTCTGTCGGAAATTTGACGGGTCCGCAAATCCTGCGCATATCGCAGATGGATTATTTGTTTCCAACGGATATCCAACGCCTCCAAACATCGTGCAAGCTGTTCCGAGATCGGCAAATCAGGCGACCGCTGATACGTCTCCGCGATTTGCTCGATTAGCGATTCCTTGAAAATGTGGCGGTCTTTGTTCCGCTCGTGCCGATAGATGACAATCTCCCGCTTTGCGATACCTATCGCCCAAGCGACAAATGGTCGTTCATGGTCATACTCGTTAAATTTGCGCACCAACACCACAGCCACTCGCTGAACAATGTCGTCCGCTTCGTTGAAGTCGGGAACCAACGTCCGGACAAAGGCCGCAACGGACCGCTGTGCGGCCGTCCAATACGTCGTAAAAATTTCGGCATCTTCAGGAGTCATCGCAACATGTATTCTATTGGGCCTCACGTCGATGCAGCTAACAGGTACCTGCCTATGTCCAGATCCCTACATATACTCTAGTCGAAAAGGCAGAAATGTGACAAATAATCGGGCGTGAGCCAGAAAAACGGAACGGTGTCTCAGGAAAACAGCCAACATCGCCCGTAAACATTCGGTTCTTCCGTCTTGAGCTTCCAGCGACAGGGGGGGCGTGGGGCGCATAGTACTTGGCAACAAATGCCTGGATCGGCAATTGGGCAGAAACGCGATGGGACGGTGGCCGCAGTCGCGGGGGGGAGACGGGTCACGAGGTGTCGCGGGCTTTCGGCGCGATGCAAAACGGCGAGCTCAACGCTACTTTGACTTCCTCCGACATGTTCCAAGGAAGGAAGTCCGCCACATTCTCCGGAACCTTGCCGCCCGCCGCTGCACAGGCATTGAAGTATTGGGTCAGCCATTGCCGCGGGTTGATCCCATGAAGCTTCAGTGTCGCAAACACCGAAAACAGCATCGCCGCCAACTTCCCGCTCCACAGCGCCCCGGAACCGTAGTAGTTCTTCCGCCCAACCACCGGACCGCGTTGCGTACGTTCGGTGCGATTGTTATCCATCGGAACGTCCGGATGCTCGACGAAGAGCGTCAGCCCTTTCCAGTGTTCGCTCAGACTCTCCAAGGTCTTGCGGCAGGCAGGGTGCAAGTCTTTGCGGCTCCATTGTTCGTCGCGTTTGGCAGACGTGGCATCGACAGCATCGCGTAGCGTGCGGTCATGCGTGGCAAACGCGGCTGGATCATGGCGGCAGAGAAGTCGTTGCCGATTGAGGTGGTACAACTCGCGGATCTCCAGCAGCCACTCCAAAGCCCACGGGGTTAGTTTCGGCCAACGCTTGCCGACGTTCACAAAATCCCGCCGCACGTGGGCCCAACAGAAAGCCAGCAGGATAATGCCATCCTTCACCAGCTTCATCGCCTTATAGCCGGCGTAACGGTCCACCAACAAGATGCCGCCTTCCACGCCTTGGAAATGGCCGTCCGGAACACGATGCGAGCGAGACGGATCCAACTCGAATGCGATGGCCGTGGCCGATTGAAAGGCCCACAAATACCAGCGATAACCGACTTTTCTCTCGATCTGGACGAATACCATCCAGCGGGTCTCGTCGGCGCTCCAGAGAGTCCCTCGACGGCTCTCCGCAATGATGCCGGCATAAATCGCTTCGAACAGAGGCACGAAACGCTTCAGTCCGTCGGTCAGTGTTCCGGCCGGCAGGTTCACTCCGTAGGTCTGCAAGTCTTCCAGCAGGCGATGCGTCGGCCGATAGAAAAGAAACTTGTCCAACAGCACGGTCACCCACACGGAAATCCCCACGATTCCCTTGGGAAACAGCCGCGGCGGCGCCGGCGCGGTGATGATCCCCGGCACGTCCGGACACGAACAGGTCCGAACATAACGCTTCCGTCGGATCACGCGACGATGAGCACGGACGTCAATCTCGATGGTCACGCTGTCTTCCGTGCCGGGGAACTCGGTGTACGGCAG
>JAEWUR010000325.1 GCA_023397045.1 Planctomycetota bacterium | reverse complement strand
GGTGGTCTATCGCACCGCGCTGTTTGTCGTGTTCGGCGCGGGCGTCGTCGTTCTCCTGCTGTGGCTTGCGGGGAAGTTCACGCCGAAGGTTCCCGACAATCCGGCCGACGACGAATCGGCCGTGTCCCGGGTCAGCGGCCAGATCGTGCCCGTGCGATTGATCCGAGTTCCGATCACCGAGTCGGCCGTCGGGACGATCCGGGCCGTGCATGAGACGAGCGTCGGATCGAAGCTGCTTGCCCGGGTGGTCGAGATCAACGCGAAGGCGGGCATGGTCGTCAAAAAAGGCGATGTTTTGGTCCGCCTGGACGATACCGACCTGTTGGCGCGATTGCAGCAGGCCAAGGCGAGCGTCGCCGCGGCCGAGGCGGTCCGAGCCAATGCGGCCGCCGACGAACAACGCTACGCGGCGCTCATCAAAACGAAGACCGTCAGCCAGCAGCAGTACGACAACGCCGTGGCGGCGCTGCGCTCGGCCGATGCCGATCTGGCACGGGCCGAGGCCAACGTCAAGGAGGTCCAGGCGATGCTCGATTGGGCAACCATTTCCTCGCCGATCGACGGCAAGGTCGTTCATAAGAAGGTCGACGTCGGCGACATGGTCAGCCCCGGTCAAATGTTGGTGACTCTCTACGATCCGAAGCAGATGCAGTTGGTGGCCACCGTTCGGGAATCGCTGACGCACCGCCTCAAAATTGGCCAGGACATCGGCGTTCGCGTCGAAGGTCTGAACAAGCAATGCAACGGCACCGTCAGCGAGATCGTGCCTGAAGCCCAAACGGCCAGCCGAACCTTCCAAGTCAAAGTCACGGGCCCCTGTCCGCCGGGCATCTATTCCGGCATGTTCGGCCGAATCCTCATTCCATTGGACGAAGAGTCGATTCTGGTCATTCCACGCGCGGCCGTGCGCGAGGTCGGGCAGTTGCAGGACGTCGAGATCGTCGACGAGGGCCGTCCGACCCGCCGTTCGATCCGCATTGGGCGCACCTTCGGTGACGAGGTCGAGGTGCTCTCCGGCCTGCGCGAGGACGAAAAGGTGGTGGTGCCCGCCGGCCAGAATTGACAGCAACAGCAATAGCGAGACGCAATTCTCATGGAAGACCATCCCGTCATGCCGGTGCCCGAACACAACTTCACCAATCGGCTGGTGAAGATCTTCCTGGAATCGAACCTCTCGATCATCCTGATCCTGTTGGCCACGATTGTCGGATTCGCAGCCCTTTGGATCACCCCGCGCGAGGAAGATCCGCAGATCGTCGTGCCGTTGGCCGACGTCTATGTCAACTTCCCCGGACACTCGGCCGCCGAAGTCGAACAGTTGATCACCACGCCGCTTGAAAAAATACTCTACCAGATCGACGGCGTCGAATATGTCTATTCGATGAGCCGAGAGAATACGGCCATTATCACGGTCCGGTTCTACGTCGGCGAGGATCGCGAGCGAAGCCTTGTCAAACTGTTCAAAAAGATCGACGAGCATGTCGACATCGTGCCGCCCGGCGTCGCCGGCTGGGTCATCAAGCCGGTCGAGATCGATGACGTGCCGATCGTGACGCTCACGCTCGCCGGCGCGGCGAGGGCATCGGATCAACCCGATTCGCCCGACTTCATGACGTTGCGGCGCGTCGCCGAGGAGGTCGCGCAACGATTGGCCGACGTCCAGAACGTCTCGCGGGCCTACGTGGTCGGCGGACAGCCTCGCGTGGTTCACGTCTTGATGGATCCGAATCGAATGGCTGCCTATCACGTCTCGCCGTTGGAGTTGCAGAAAGCGATTCAGGCGGCCAACGTGCAACAGACCTCCGGCGATTTCCGCAACAACGACATGGTGGTCCGCGTCGAGGCCGGCGAGGCATTCCACAACGCCCGGGAATTAAACGATCTGGTGGTCGGCGTGTTCGATGGCAGCCCCGTGTTCTTGAAGGACGTTGCCCGAATCGAAGACGGTCCGGAAGAGGTCAGCAACTACGTGCGGCACGGCTGGGGACCGGCACGCGGATTCACGCACGCAGAGTTCTTTCCCGGCACCTTGCTCGGCGAGCCGGCCGAGGACGATCAACCGACCGATTCCGAGGCTCGCGCTTCGAACACCTATCCCTCCGTGCCCGCCGTGACCGTTGCGATCGCGAAGAAAAAGGGCGCGAACGCTGTTTGGGTGGCCGAGGCCGTATTGAAGAAGGCGGAAACGCTGCGCGACACGATCGTGCCCGACGACATGGAACTGATCGTCACGCGCAACTATGGTCTGACCGCCGACGAGAAGGTCAATGAGTTGGTCGAGGCGCTGGCCGTGGCCGTGATCATCGTCGTAGCGCTTCTGACCTTGGCGTTGGGATGGCGCGAAGCGTTGATTGTCGCCGTCGCGGTGCCGGTCGTTTTCGGCCTCACGTTGGCCGTCAACCTGATGTTCGGGTTCACGATCAACCGCGTTACCCTTTTTGCTCTGATCTTGTCGTTGGGCCTGCTGGTCGACGACCCGATTGTGGACGTTGAAAACATCGTGCGGCACTTCGCATTGCGCAAAAAAGCCACGCGGCGGATCGTGCTGGAAGCAGTATCTGAGATTCGGCCGCCTCTGATCACCGCGACGCTGGCCGTCATCGTCAGCTTCCTGCCGATGTTCTTCATCACCGGCATGATGGGCCCGTACATGCGTCCGATGGCTTTGAACGTTCCGGTCACGATGCTCATGTCGATGCTCGTCGCGTTCACCATCACGCCGTGGCTCGCCTACCATGTGCTGCGTAGAAAGTATCATAGCGTGGACGACGGGCGAGAGGCGGGGGGCGAGAGGCGAGAGGCGAGCGAATCACTCCCCTCTCCCGCAAGCGGGAGAGGGGCAGGGGGTGAGGGCGGCACCGAACTGGAACAAAATTCCGCT
>JAEWUR010000308.1 GCA_023397045.1 Planctomycetota bacterium | reverse complement strand
TGGCGCGGGTTCGCCGGGTGATCGAAGATCGCCACCGTGACCCGCTTTTCACCGACAGCGGCCGTGTACGCACACCACTTGGCGGTGACGAGACGTTCGCTGCCTCGCACGATGTCGCCCGGCTGGTTCGACGCATTGAAGAACCGTCCGCCGGAGTCCATCGGCGCGACAAACCGCATTCCGAGACCATAATAGGAATGGCCATCGAGTTCCACCGCATCGACCCCTTGTGCCACGGATAATTCCGATTCCCAAAGCACCATCGTAACCGGCAGGGAAGTCTTCATTGGGACGACCCCTAGCCTCCGATGTTCGCGGAGAAGCCCCTTGCCATTCGAATCGTTCCAATCGAGCGTTTGAACCATCTGCACGCAGGAAGCGCCGAGGTATTCGGAAATCGCTGTGTCGCAAGCCCCGACTTCGTTCTCGGCGCCGGCTCCCGGAAGCTCAGACCAGAAATCAACGCCGTTGACGCCGAGCGCGAACATCAGTCCGTGATGGTGCTTGTGTTCCGGCGAGGAGTCTCTCAAGATCTGCACGCCGTTCGGCGTGTAAAGTTCCCGAACGTAGGGTCTACTTGCCGTTCCGGCGACATATTCGAGGACCGGCATGCCCGCATTGCGGATCGTAACACGGCCCGAATCGCCGGCAATCTCCAGACTTGGCGACTCGGCCGCGGAAGCATTGTCGCTCAACAACAACGTCAACGCAGCCGCAACCATCGTCCATCGCGTTAATGATTTCATGGGTTTCCTATTGCTTCATCCCGCCTTCCCGGGCAAAGGTTTCGGAGCGAGAAGCGGCAATCGGACGGGCAACCCGGTGTTGCGCGACTCGATGGCGGCAAAGGCGATCTCGTGGGTCTTGATCGCGTCCTCCAAGTTGCAGTGCGATTCCCGATTGAATCGCACGCAATCGACCAGATGGTCAATCTCGGCCTGGAATGGGTGGTGACTAACGTTGCTGGAATCGGGCATGATTGCAGGCAACGTCATCCAATCGTTCTGGCCCGGCAACTTGTCCGACCACACACGGTTGTCCAACACCGACCCCCGATCACCAAAAATCCGGATCGGAAAACGATAGGGCATGACGCAGTCGGCATTGACCGACACCTTGCCGAGTACCCCGTTGTCAAACTTCACCAGCGCGACCTCCAGCCCGTCGTATTCCATCGGCGGCGACTCCTCGATCCACCGATTGGTTGCCGCACTGAACTCGCGCCGACCTCCCTTGCGATATCCGCCCGACATCGAATACACTTCCACCGGCGTCGCGGCTCCAAACTCGTCAACGCATGCGAACCAACGCAAAGCGTCGATCGCGTGACATCCACCGACAACGAACGCACTGACTCCGCGAGCGACCGTCCTGGCGTCATTCCACCCCGACCACCAACTGCCATTGTGACTGAGGTAGTCGGTCTCGACGTAATAAGGACGGCCAAACGCACGATCCGCAAGCATCGCCTTGAGCGTCTGAAACAACGGATTCCATCGCAAAACGAACCCGGCGACGGTCCGGACGCCTGCCTGCCGCACGGCGCAACGCATCGCACGAAGTTCGGCAACGCTAATCCCCACCGGCTTTTCGATGAGCATATGCTTGCCTGCGGCGGCAATCGCCAACACCTGCTCGCAGTGAACGTGTTGCGGCGTGCAGATCGAAACGATGTCGACCTCCGGATTGCGAAGCGCGTCGTCCAGATTGTCGTACAAGGCGACCTGCGACAGGCCGGCCGTTGCAGCCTGCTTCTTGGCCTGCTCCAAGTTTTTGTCGCAAATAGCAACCACGGTCGTGAAAGGGTTCCTGACATAGGCTGCAAGATGCTGCGCCGATACCCAACCTGCCCCGACCACAAGAACGCCATGCGATGTTTTCAACCTAGCTCCTCCTTAGTTTCGTTCGTCGCCCACGGTCGCTTTGCATGGGGTGTTACGAACGGTGTTGATCAATGCCCGAAGATTCGCCTCCGGCGTTGCCGGCGCGAGCGTGCAACCCGAACTGACAACGAATCGTCGACGGCCGCACGTATCAAAGGCTTGCATCAGCTCGATCGTTGCTTCGCGAACGCCATCGGGATCGGATTGCGCAAGAAGGCCGACCGGATCGAGGTTCCCCCAAATCGCCGTTTCCGGCTTCAGCGTGCGACATGCCGTGACCACGCTAATCTGATGGTCCAATTCGACCACATCCGCGCCGGAGACGGCCATGTCGGCCAGAATGTGGATTGAATCGCCGCAAATGTGCAACGACACGGGGGTTGCCGTCATTCCTTTCAGCGTGGAAATGACGCGTTGCTCAAACGGCAGCGCGACCTCGCGGTAGAGCCGCGGCCCGATCAGGCCGGCCGGCGAATCGCCGCCGCTAAGAAGATCGGCGCCCGCCGCCGACAGGGCGCACCCATACGCGACGGCGTATTCCGCACAACGTTCCATGAGCGCATGAACCATCGAACGATCGTCAACCAGCGCGACCATCAGCGACTCGATTCCCATCAAGGCGCAGGCCAGCGAAAAAGGATACTGATCGAAGCACGCGACGATGAAAACCTCGTCGCCAACCGCGTCGGCCACGAGTCGCATCGCATCGAGCATGACTGGGCATCGCCCTTGGGTTTCCGGATTTGGCGGCGCAATCCGATCGATATCGGAATGACACCGTATGCAAGGACGCCCCGTTCCCGCCATCGGTTGATTTCCCGACGGAAACGCCACGGTCGCGCCCATGGCTTCGGCCGTCACCCACGTGTCGGCCGAGATCCAGATCGCATCGGGACGGAATGCCTCATAATACCGAAGCACGCAGTCGGCCAGCGTTCGTGGATTCAAGGTGTAATCCCGCATGGAAACGCCCGCCAATTCAGCACAATAATGCACCGCCAACGGACCGACCACGGGACGGACATGATTGGTTCCGCAAAGCGAGCGTTGGACCAACGCCTTGCTGTTGGCGGACTCTTTCGAGCCGGGCTCGATCATCGACGAATCTTCCGGGAGGCCGATTTCCACATTCCACCTCAGAAATACTTGGTCGCGCCCGGCATGGCGATCGGATATCGTCCCGCCTCATCCGGCTTGACCGGCGGCTCGGCGTCGAATGCGTAGCGCGACGGCGCGAGGCTCAAGTCGGAGTTCATCGCTTGCTCCCATGAAATGACGTCGCCGCTGTAGGCGGCCATTCGGCCTGCTACGGCCAGCATGGTGCTTGTCGTCATGTAGTCGCCGTTGTTGATTGGATTCCCGGATCGAATCGAAGCGAAAAACTCCTGGTGTTCCGTGTCGTAAGGGATCGGGTTGGGTCCTCCATAACGCCACGGCGTCTCGCCTTCGATGCGGCGTTGCGCGATGTTGGCGCGCCCTTTCGTGCCGATGATCCAATCCGACGTATCGTCGAAACAGCCCGTCTGCTGCCGAACGAAGCCGAACATCTGAACGCCGTTGGCATATTCATAAACAAGGGCGTGATGGTCGTAAACGTCTCCGAACTCCGCTCCGGTGCGAACTTGGCGTCCTCCCACGCCCCAGACCCGAGTCGGCGGCACGTCGTTCATCGCCCACGAACCCTTGTCAAGGCTGTGAATGAGCGTTAGGCCCGGCAAGTCGCCCGAAAGCCAATGGAAATTGTACCAGTTTCGCAGTTGGTACGTCATTTCCGAGTCCGTAGGCTGTCGCGACCGCGTCCATGAGAAACCGGTCATATACGTCTCTCGGATCGCCGTGATGTCGCCGATGGCCCCGTCGTGGATGCGTTTCATTGTCTCTCGGCCGCCCAGATCATAACGCCAGCAAAGCCCCGATACGACGCTCAAGTTCTTTTCTTTCGCCTTGCGGCATGCCTCGGCAACCATGCGCACGCCCACGGGATCGACGGCATGCGGTTTTTCCACGAAAACATGTTTGCCGGCTTCGACCGCCGCCATCAAATGGATGCAATGAAAATGGGAAGGCAGAGCCAGCAGAACGACGTCGACACCGCTGGAAATCAGTTGTTGGTACCCGTCAAAGCCGCTAAAACAGCATTCCGGCTTGACGTCCACCTGATTTGGGAATTGTGACTGGAGTCCCTGAAGGCACGGGCCAATCTTCTCTGGAAAAAGATCGGCGAGTGCCGTGATCCGCGCCCCCGGATCGGCCGCCAGCGCATTGGTCGCGGCGCCGGTTCCGCGACCGCCGCATCCAACCAGTCCGACCTTCAGCGTCTCGCTGCCGGAAGCATGGGCCATACGGCCGACGCCCGATGCCATGCCAACTCCCGCAATCAACGACGCCTTCAACATTGCCCGCCGCGATGCCCGCATCTCGAAGGCGTCGGTCGTCTGCCTATTCCCCATGATGTTGTCTCCTTGTCGTTCGAAACGTTCCCCGAAATGCAACGGCATGCTTACGGC
>JAEWUR010000294.1 GCA_023397045.1 Planctomycetota bacterium | reverse complement strand
CGCCGCCGCCCGTCGCGCGGTCGCGGTAATACGTCTCGCGATAGGCCGGGCGATACGTTGGAAAATGCTGACCGCAGACCGACACGACCTCGACCGGTCGGCCGAACCGTCCCGAATCGATCGCTTCCTTCATTTCGCGAAGGACCGGATTCGCACGATAGACATAGGCGACGTCCGCCACGAGCTTCCGTTCCGTCACGATTCGGCGCAGTTCGTCGATGCCGTCGAAGCATGTGCTGAGCGGCTTCTCGATCAGAAGATTCACGCCGGCCTTGGCAAGCTCGATGGCGCCGGCAATGTGGTGATTGGCTGGTGTGGCAACGACCGCCGCGTCGTGGTGATCGGCCAGGGCCGACGTAAGGTCGGCATATTGCCGGTCGACGCCATATTCCTCGGCGATTCGATGGCGAAGCGATTCGTTGACCTCGCAGATGGAGCATCGCGCGCGGCCGGTCTTCTGGAAACATCGCAAATGGCGTTGGCCGATCGAGCCGGTACCGACGATCAAGATCGATTTCTGTTCTGCCATCTCCAGCCTCGGGTCCACCCTGGTTTTTTGCGGAATATCGGCCAAGAACGCCGTTTTTCGACGCGTACCGTTCCCGCCGGCATGGCCGACAATTGACACGTGGCGTCGAATTGAGTATGTTATTATAATGATTATGGTTTTCTGAGGCAAGACCCACCCGACGCATCGATCCAGAGTTTTTATGACAGCGTACCAACGAATCGCCGACACGATCCGCCGGCAGCTATTGAACGGTCACTGGCAGCCAGGGCAACAGATTCCAACGGAACGGGAGCTGCGGCAGCGGTTTGGCGCATCCCAGATTACCGTGCGCCGGGCGATGCAAATTCTTGAGCAGGAGCACCTCATCGAGCGTCGCCAAGGGGCCGGAACCTTCGCCACTCTCACGGCGACGCGTAAGATTCCGATCATCAACACCGACTACTTCGACAGCATCAGCCGGCACGCCCCGGAGATGAAGCGCCGGCTGCACAGTTGGCGTTGGGATACCGCCGATTCCGATCTGGCCAACATCTTGCAGCGTTGCCAGGGCGATTCCGTCCTGCGGGCAATGCGAATCGACGTTTTGCGAGATCACCCAATTGCCGTCGACGACATCGCCATCGCCCGAGATTATGCCGAGTCGCTTGGCGAGGACGATCTTGCGAGACTCGACTTTGTCGATCGATGGCAAAGCGTCCAAAAGATTCGTTTGGGACATTGTTCGCAGTGCATCGAGGCCGTGAAGGCGAAATCACCCTTTCACAAATTGCTCGAAGTTCCGTCGGGCGACCCATTGCTCAAAGAAACAAGCTTGTTGTATCTATCGACGAATCAACCGGCCGGCGTGTTCGTGACCTACTACCGCCACGATTGTTTCCGTTTCGAGGTGACATTCGACCTCGACACAAATAAGATGGGAGATCGAGCGTGAGCGACTTCATCATTACCAATGTGCGGGCCATCGAGCCGGGACATGGAGATATCGGCGTCTGGCTGCATGTGCAAGACGGCGCGATTGCTGCGATCGGCGGCGCCGGCGTGCCCACGCCGACGGGTCTCGACGCGATCGACGGCGACGGGAGACTGCTGACGCCGGGACTGATCGACTTGCACACGCACGGCATCGAGCGTTTTGCCTACGAATCCAGCCCGGACGTGCTGCTTGAGGCGTCGAGCCGACTTGGCCGTTATGGCACGACGTGCATTCTGCCGACGCTCTATGCAACGATGTCCCGCCAGACGCTCGGCAAACTCGAACGGCTGGCAACCACCCTAGATTCGGTCCGGGACGTCAGCATGCCCGGTCTGCATTTGGAGGGCCCGTTTTTTGCCCTTACCGGCGCCGGGGCAAAGACCATTCCCGGCGATGTCGAACTGCTCGACGAAATGATCGCGGCAACCGGCAGCCGTATCCGGGCCATGTCGATCAGTCCCGACGCACCGAACATCGTGCCGGTCATCGAACGGCTTGTCGAAACCGGGATCGTACCGTTGATGACCCACACGGCGGCCACCGTCGAACAAACGCAGGCCGCCATCGACGCCGGCGCTCGGCACGCCACGCATTTTTACGACGTATTTCCCGTGCCTGCCGAGACCGACCCCGGCGTGCGGCCGGCCGGCGCGGTCGAGGCGATTCTGGCCGATCGACGTTGTTCGGTCGACTTCATCGCCGATGGGGTTCACGTCAAGCCGGTCGTCATTCGGATGGCGGTCGCCGCCAAAGGATGGCGGCAGGTCATGTTAATTACCGATTCGAATGTCGGGGCCGGCCTTCCACCGGGCATGTACGAGTCGCCGGTCGGAGGAATGTTGCGGATTGCCGAAGGCGACGCCGTGCGAATCCACGATCCCGGCTCCCCAATGAATGGCGGGCTCGCCGGCAGCGCGCTGACGATGGATCGCGGCATGTCGAACCTGCTGACGTGGCTCGATCTGCCGGAAGCCGAAACTTGGGCGTTCGGCACCATCAATCCCGCCCGACTGTTGCGATTGACCAACAAAGGCACATTGCGAGTCGGCGCCGATGCCGACCTCGTGCTTTGGGACCGCGACGCCAATGGGCTTCACGCCGTTCGCACCTGGGTGGCCGGCCGTTGCGTCTATCAGAAATAGCCGTGCCGTACTGGCGGCGGCAGTATATCGAATTTTTCCAAATACAAACTTTTTTCTCATCCTGGAGATATCGGATCATGCCTGAGTTCACGTTTTCGCCGTCCACTTCGATTCCGTTTCGCGACATGGACGTCATTCGACGCGTCCGACAGATCCGCCGCGAAGACATGGCCCGGCATCCGAACCCCGAGTTCAACATTCAGATTGTGCCCGACGCCGACGTCGAGTTCCTCTGGTTGGCGGATATGTTCCATCGGATCAAGACGGCCTCGGACGCCGGCGAGCGTCTGGTGATGATTACGCCCAACCCTTGGCCCTCGTATGCCAAGATGGCCTATCTGATCAACAAGTTTCGCGTCGATTGCAGCAAGCTCTGGACATTTAACATGGACGAGTATGCGAACGAGCACGGCGAAACGCCGCCCGAGTCGTGGGAATTCGGCTTCATGCACGCGTTCAAAAAGTTCTTCTGGTCGCAGATCGACCCTGCGTTGCGACCACCGGAGCGGCAGGTGCTCGGACCTTGCGCGGCGAACATTGCCGACTATGGGAAGATGCTGGCCGACCTTGGCGGCGCCGACATTTGCTACAGCGGACCGGGTTGGACCGGTCACCTCGCCTTCATCGAACCGGACGCCCCCGAGTTTGCCGGCGACCTGGAACAATGGAAGCGAATGGGCCCGCGAATCTGCACGCTTAGCCCCTTCACGATCGCGCAGAACTCGATGCACGGCAGTTTCGGCG
>JAEWUR010000229.1 GCA_023397045.1 Planctomycetota bacterium | reverse complement strand
AACTTGCTCCACACGCATATGGAATTAGTCCGGCAATGGAACATCGGCCCCACAGCCGCATGGCGTCTGAAACCGGTTGTACTGCTCGGCGTCGGCTGGCGATCCCAGGAGAAGCGAAAAACCACCCCCTACACGAAATGGCTGCTCCGGTCCGTTCTCTCGCCCGACCATCTTCATTCGGTCCGGGATTCCTATGCCGAAATGCGTTTGAAGGCGATCGGAATGACCAACGTCGTGAACACGTCCTGCCCGACGATGTGGTCGCTCACACCCGATCATTGCCGTGACGTTCCCGAACGGCAAGGCGAGGACGTCGTCATGACGTTGACCGATTACAGCCGCGATCCGAGATACGATCGGCAGTTGCTGGACGTGTTGAAGAGAACCTATCGCCGAGTCTATTTCTGGCGTCAGGGCGCGGCCGACGCGGACTACCTCGCGTCAATTGCCGAACCGAATGAGGTTAAGGTCCTGCCGCCCAGCCTGGCAGCCTACGACGCACTTCTGGAAGACCGTTCGCTCGCGCTCGATTACGTTGGTACCCGGCTTCACGGCGGCATTCGCGCGTTGCAGCACAAACGTCGGACGCTCATCGTCGGCGTCGACCACCGAGCCGTGAAGAAGGGGGAAGATTTCGGCCTGCCGGTCCTAGGGCGATACCTGCCCGCGGCCGAATTGGAACGCGCCGTTCATGCCGACATGCCGTGTCGGGTGAAGATCCCGATCGATCGCATCCGCCGTTGGAGAGAACAATTCCGGGGAGATGTCGCGAATGTTTAGACGCATCTACCGCCGGCTGTATACGTCAGCCAACTATCGTCTTCGCACCGTCTGCGGCGGGCGCTGGGCCCGATGCGTGCGACCGGTCTCAATCGCCTTGCTAATGACGTTGCGATGCAACGCGCGATGCATCCATTGCGATATTTGGAAAGAGCACGGCGAGGAGGAGCGTCTGACGCTCGAACAGTGGAAGTCGTTTCTGGCCGAACTGCGACGATGGCTCGGTCCGGTCGCAATCCACATCACGGGCGGCGAGGCGCTGCTGCGTCCCGACGTTCCCGAAATCGTTGCCCACGCAACACGTCTCGGTTTCTTTGTGGAATTCCTGACCAACGGCTATTGGAAGGATCAGGGCCGTATCGAACAGCTTGCTCTCGCTCGACCGTCTCGCGTCACGCTCTCGGTCGACGGAATCGGCGACGCGCATAACGTCGTCCGGGGTCGCGAGGATTTCTGGGAGACAACCCGTTCGACGATCAACACGTTGTGCCGAATGCGCGGCCTTGCCGGGTTGAAGTTCTCGATACGGTTAAAAACGGTAGTCATGGAACAGAACCTCGCACACGCGCCCGACGTGGCGTGGTTCGCGTTGTCGGAAGGCGTCGAGGTGCTCTACCAACCCATCGAGCAGAACTACAATACTCCCGACAATCCCCGGTGGTTCGAACAGTCGCCGACATGGCCTCGCGATTCGTCACGAGCCGTCGCGGTCGCGGACCAGCTATCCGAGTTGAAACGACGGGGTCTGCCGATCGTCAATAGTCCGGCTGATTTTGACGTGATGCGAGAATATTTCCGCGATCCCCGAGCACAGGGTGGCGCCGTCCAAGCACACGTGGCACACGAACGCCGGATGCCCTGTTCCGGCCTGAGCAATCTCCAGGTGCAGCCGAACGGCGACATCGTGACGTGCTGCAAGCGGCCGCCGATCGGCAATATCCGGTCGAACTCCATTCGCAACATTTGGCGAAATCGGCCCTATGGGTGCGAGTCCGGCTGTCTTTTCGAGCAAACCGCCGATCCCCCTGCGAACTCGACCAAAACCGCATGAGGAAGACGGTCGTAACCGTTCTCGCCCACCGTCCGAAATCGATCGGCGGCATGGAATGCTACGCGCGCGAACTGTCCTCGCAGCTTGGACGCCGCGGATGGAGGAGCGAGTTGGTTTTCGCGGGCCATCCGTCGCCCGAGGTGGAGCGATATCTCGACCTGCCCAACACCGAATGGCATGTGGTCGAACGGTGTGGGCATCGCACGTGGCGGCCGATGCTCGCGATAGCTAAATTACTTAGAGAGATACGGCCGCGAATCGCGCATTTTCACTTCATCGATCCCTGCACCGGTTACGCTTGGCTCGCGAAACTCTCACGCTCGCAGGACATCTACATCACCGATCACATATCTCGGCCGACTGGGCATGGCGACAGAACCCCCGCCGGATGGCGCCGAGCGGCGCGGCGATTCCTCTACGCTCCGGTGTCCAGGACGTTCTGCGTCAGTGCCTACGTCCGCGAATGCAACATGCGAGAAGGACCTTTGTCCGACGGACGACTCGTACTCCTTTACAATGGAGTCGATTGCACACGGGCCGAACTTGGTCGTCAATTCCGGGACGTTTTCCGCCGACGGCACGGAATCAGCAGCGACGAGGTTGTGGTGATGCAGGCGAGCTGGCTGATCCCCGAAAAAGGCATCGATACGTTGCTCGAAGCAGCGAGCGTTGTGTTGCGTCGGCACGAAAACGTTCGTTTCCTCATCGCGGGCGAAGGGGCGCATCGGGACGAGTATGAAACGATGGCCCAACGCCTTGGAATCGCCGACCGAGTCGTTTTTGCGGGACAAATCGGCGATCCGCTAGGAGAGGGACTCTACGCTGCGTCCGACATCGTCTGCCAACTCTCGCGATGGGGTGAGGCCTTCGGATTGACCATTGCCGAGGCAATGGCCTCGGCCAAGCCGGTGGTGGCTTCGCGCATCGGGGGCATTCCCGAGCTTGTCCGCGACGGCGAATCCGGCTATCTCGTTGAGCCCGGCGACGCCGAAGCCGCGGCCGACCGAATCGCCCGCCTCGTCGAACGCCCCGGACTTCGGCAAACGATGGGGCTGCAAGCTCACGAGGCATCCGTCTCCACGTTCAACCTGCGCACCAATGTCGCGGAACTCCTCGATCATTATGGATGCGATTGACACGATGGCGGGTTTATCAACGAGAACGGGAATCATGAAAAGGCCCTGCATTGCTCTCCTGCTGGACAGTGGCCCTCGTAATTGGGCATCCCAGGAAGAAACGCATTTCGCACTCTGCGAGAAACTCATCGCCCAGGGAATCGGTCCCGTGCTCATCTATTCCGGAAAGGTGGCGGAGAACGTCTTCGCAAGAATGAAGGAGTCCGGGGCGGAAATCGTCGCGGAAGCGAGACTCGAAGGAAACCGGCGTTATGGCGCCGTCGTCGCGTCTGCGCTCCGGGAATACCAGGTCGATCTCATCCACCTCCGATATTTCGACTACGGTGGAATCATTCCCTGGTTAGTGCGAGCCGTATCGTCGCGTCCGATCATCTATACGGACGCGGGCGGATGGATGCCTCGACCGAGACGCACCTATTCGTGGAAACGTGGTCTGACCAAGGTCCGGGTGAAGGTGGCGACGCGTCCCATCAAACGGTTTGTCGCCATTTCCGAGTTCGTTCGCAGCCGTCTGATCGGATATGGAATCCATGCCGATCGGATCGACGTCATCTACAATGGCGTGAACGTGCAGCGATTCGCTCCCAATCCGACCCTTCGATCGCACTGGCGCCGGCAACACGGCATCGGTCCCGACGACATCGTTATCTCGACCGTCTGCCGACTCGATCCCATCAAGGATATCGGCACGATCCTCCGGGCGTTCGCCGATCTGTTGAAACGCGGCGTGCCGGCCCATTTGTTCATTGCGGGCACGGGCACGATCGAGTCCGAATTGCGGAATCTGGCCGATCAGCTCGGCGCGGCTGCGCGAGTCCATTGGCTTGGCCACATGGCGGACCCGTGTCCATTGTTTCAAAGCAGCGACATCTTCACTCTTGCCTCGGTTGGCGAGGCGTTCGGGTTTGTCCTGGCCGAGGCAATGGCTTGCGGCGTCGCCTGTGTTGGCAGCCGTTGCGGCGGCATTACCGAGGTCATCGCCGACGGTCGGTCGGGAGTGCTCGCCGACCCGCAAAGTCCGTCGTCCTTTGCCGACGCCTACGAGCGTCTTGCAAGAGATGCCGCGCTCCGAAACGCGATGGGACTGGAAGGCCGAAATCGCGTCGATCGCCTCTTCAGCGTCGAAGAGGCGACCCAGAAGACCATTGCCGTCTATCGACAATTCCTCAAATGACCGACCTGTCATCTACCGGCGAATCGAGATGCGACTCCGACGTCGCCATGATAGCGGGATTTGCCATCCGTTCGGCGCCATCCGTCGTGTTTTTGTCTGTCACAAGACGTATTCGCTTGCGCCACCTAGTCGCTGCGTTGACCATCGTCACATGGTTCTACTTGGCCGGGTTGACAACGGTTGCATTCCTGCTGCGCGCGAGCGGCGACCGATGGTGGTTGGCCACCGTCCTGCTATTTGGACCGCGATGGCCCTACGCCGTGCCCTGGGTTCCGCTCGTGTTCGCCGCATCGGCAATTCGACGGCGGCTCCTTTGGCCGTTGGCGGCCGCCGCGGTCATTCTTCTCGGTCCGATCATGGGGCTGTGCGTGCCCTGGCCGAATTGCTTTGAGCAAGATTGCCCGACCATCCGCGTCGTCACCTGCAACGTCCACGGGACGGCCGTCGATGGTCGTCGCTTCGCCGAACTGGTCAATGATGTCCGACCCGATGTGGTTGCGCTTCAGGAGTATTCGGGCAAGAGCAACTTGAAATGGCCCGCGAATTGGAATGTCGTCGATTCCGAAGGGCTGCTTCTGGCGTCTCCGCATCCGCTGACGAACTGGGAGACGACCCGGCGACGGGTTCCCAATTCCTCCTGGACGCCGATCAATGCTGTTCGATGCGTTATAAAAACTCCGCAAGGCGCCGTCTCGATCGCATGCGTTCATTTGCAGACTCCCCGACGCGGAATCGGCCAGGTTCTCGATCGCGCGACGATCGTCAACCCCGCCCGAAGTGTCCATCTGACCGAAGATATCACGAAACGTCGCTGCGAATCGGAAGCCGTCGCCCAATGGCTGGGCACCACCTCATGGCCGTGGATTGCTGCCGGCGATTTCAACATGCCCGTCGAAAGCGCCATCTATCGCGACGTCTGGGCCGGACGGACCAACGCATTTTCCGCGGCCGGATTCGGCTTCGGCTATACGAAATGGACGCCGCTTTTCGGCCATCACTTCGGCGCCAGGATCGACCATGTCTTGGCGGGACCCCGCGTAACGGTCCGGCGATGTTGGGTCGGGACCGACGTCGGATCCGACCACCTCCCCGTCATTGCCGACCTTGTCGTCCCAACGCAGACTTCTCCGGCGACGCGATGTGGCTGGATTCCCGCCGGTCCGTATGATAGACTGGCAGTATTGCCATGGCACACGAAATCGCCAAACTCATGTTGGAGCATGCCGGGACGTTCTTGGAACGCGCCGAGGCGATTCGGACTGCCGTCTCCTTGGGAATGCCTCTGCACGAAATCGAGGCCTACCTCGACTGGGTCGACGCCACCAAAGGCCCTCCTCGCGACTCACCCGGAGACGGTTTGGCGAAGGAAAAAGGATAAAACCGCCGTCGCTCGGGATCTCGAACCGGTCAAAAACGTCAGGGTGACTGTCGCGCTGCGGCGGCCTTTCCCCGCGTATGCCGCTCCGCAACAACTCGTCCGCCGGTCGCCGTCTGGCGACGACTTCCGATCCATTGCGATGGCACAAGGCGGCTGGGCCGTCAATGATCTTTGCGGTTCGTAATATCGACGCCAACACGAGGCAAGACAATGCGCCGGCTTGTGAGACGCCTTAGCTCAAAACACCCATCCCGCGATGAAACGTCCGTCGCGCCAAACGCCTCGAACGGTCGGAGTTCGACGGCTTCGGACCCTGACAATACGCCGATGGACGAGCCACGGGCCGCCGTCTTGGGGTTGGAGGATGACGGCCTGTTGGCGAAACGATGTCTTGCGGGCGATGTTGCCGCATGGGAGCAAATCTATGCGCAATGTCACGAGCCGCTTCTGGTCTCGATCCGATTCATGCTTGGCGTCCAAGGCAAAGACGCCAACCTCGTGGACGAAATCGCCGCCCGTGTCTGGTATGCGTTGGTTGCCAAAGATGGCGAGCTCCTGGCACGGTACAATCCCGCCCGTGGCGCCAAATTGGTAACCTTTATGCGAGCGCTGGCGCGAGACGAGCTCGCGAAACATTTCCGCGGAGAACTGCGCCGCCGGAAGCGGGAGATCACGGCGTTTCACGATCGGCCTCGGCCTGAAAACGACGTGGACCTGCCCCTCGATTCGCTTCCCGAATTCCTTGCCACGCTGACTCCCCGCGAGCGAGGTTTCTGCAATGACTACCTGTTGGCCGAGCCGTCGGGCGCGGCCGCACAAACGCACTCCTCGGCCAACATATGGCAACTGACCCATCGCATCCATCAAAAACTGCTGCGATTTTTGGATCTCCGACCGTGAAAAATGAATTGGCAACGATCGTGCCGCGTCACCCTGATGTGACATTATCCCGGGGGGCACTGACGCTGTTCTCGCCCGGGTTTCATGCCGTTCGGCACTGGCAATTTTGGCGGCGCGTGACACCTTTCCCTATTACGGTCTCGCAAATCCGAGACACGCCACGTTGATGACGTCGACATCGCAACAAAACGCAGCTTTGAAGGCCAAGATCCTGGTCGTTTCAGACGAGCCGATCATCCTTTTGGGGTTGGAACAGCTCATCTCTGAACAGTTGGATATGACGCTTTGCGGCGCCACCGCAAACATCGCGGAGGTCGCGTGCCAGACGCAAGCCCTGCAACCGGCAATCGTGTTGATCGGTCTCCCCGTGAAAATGCAGGACCGTTCGACGCTGTTCTCACAGATCAAGGCCGCGCATCCGCCGGCAAAAATCCTCGTCGCCACCCGATTCGAAGTGTCGGGACGCATCAGCTATCTCGCGCGGGCCGGCGCCGACGGCTGCGTGTGTTGGCAAGATCCATTAAGCGGCATTGTTGCGGCGATTCGATCGCTTCTCAACGGAGCGGAATTCTTCATCGCCCCCGTTCTGAGGAAGAACCGATTCCTGGCCGTCCACGGAAAGACACCGGCTGGAAAAAACGCCTTCGCCCTGTCCGATCGGGAGATGCACATCTTGGCCATGATCGGCCAAGGCATGTCCTCGCAGCAGATCGCTCAACTGCTCGACCTCAGTCCTCGGACGATCCAGAGCCACCGCAACAAGATCAAGCTCAAATTGGGCGTTCGCGATTCCACGATGCTAAATCACCACGCGTTCCTGTGGTGGCTCGACCATTCTTGACTCCCCCCTTGTTGTTGACCAAGTTCGCGCAGGCGGGCATCTTGCCTGGGAGCAAGACGTCTTTCTTCCGTAGAAATACGGACTTCTTCCAACCGTTCGACGAATCCGCCATGCCGGGCGGAGTATTTGTCAAATACGGTTTCTAATCTGAAAAACCGCATCCGTTTCTCGAAAACCAGCGTGTTGTGCCGCAAGGCGAACACGCGGTGAAGCGATATTTCAGATTCTCTTTGGCGTAAAAACATCTCCTTCCGGTTTATCAAGCCATCTTACGTTTGCTGCGCGTTGACTCAACGCGCACGCCCCCCCCGAATTCTGGATGGCTTCCGTCATTGCGCGAATCATACTAAGAGATAGCCCGGTTTGGCCAAGAGACGACGAATCGCAACTACCGTTGCAGCCGTATCTTGGAACAAAAAATGACAATTTTCAGACGGCAGTCGGGTTAAGAGGTGCCGCGAGATCAACGAATGCGGCGCGGCAGAATGGCCTTATTGAGGTCTAGGTTGCTAATGAACCATTCCACGATAGGAACGGCAGCGAAACTCGGCCGGTACGGCCGTGTTT
>JAEWUR010000262.1 GCA_023397045.1 Planctomycetota bacterium | reverse complement strand
CACCACTCTCGGGAGCGGGAGCTGCGGGAGCCGGAGCCGGCGGAGCAGGCTCGGCGGGAACGGCGGGCTCGGCGTCCGGCTTGACGGCCGGAGTCGGGGCCTGGGCCGGAGCAGCCGTCGTGCCGGCGCAACCGCAGCCGGTCTCGACGCTGGTGCCGCAAACGCTGCAGCAATCCCAGCAACTGGCATAGCAGCCGCTCCAGTACCAACGGTACGGACCAAACAGGGCTCGGCGGATCGGACCAGGCCGGCAGCCAAGGTACCAGTTGCAAGCGTCATAGCACGGGCTGTAGCAACCCACGTTGACCGCACAAGGCGTGTAACAGGTGGGGGTGTAGCAGCTCCAGCACGACGCGCGATAGAGACCGCAGCCGCCCCAATACTGGGCCGAGGCTTGCGGAACAACGGCCGACAGGGCGAAAGCAACCACGATACCAACCAATAAATTCTTCGAACTGGGTTTCATAAGTGTCTAGCTCCTCTTCATTTGTGCAGGCAAACGTACCCAAGGCTCACACATAAACATAGCAGCCAGCCGCCGAAAATCAAGTAATCTAGGGTAATGCAACCGATCCCGAAGAATGCCAATTTTACGCAAAACGGGAGGTTTTTTCTATTTCCTGGCACAATCGGGGCCAAAAACCACCCGACAGCTTGGTTTTTGAGCAGTAGAATTGACAAAATCGTTAGAAACCGAGTAGCCTGCGGCGTATGAAACCTGCCGAGTGGACCCGCCGAATGTCATGGTCGATTGTTGCCGCGGCGATCGTTCTGGTCGTTCTGGGGTGGCTGTCGATCGGTCGAGTCGACGATCTGTCGGGCAGCGACGGCCGTTTCGTGCGTCAGCAGATGGCCTATTCGGCGGTCGCGTTGACGCTGATGCTGCTGCTGACGATCCCACACTATCGGCTGCTCTGCCGGTATAGCTACGCGTTGTTTGCGTTGACGCTCGTCTTGTTGGTTGCGGTCTACTTTTTTCCGCCGGTCAATCGATCGCATCGATGGATTCGATGGGGGCCGATCGGGTTGCAGCCGTCGGAGTTGGCTAAGGTGGTTTTTGTGATGGCCATGGCGCGGTATCTGATGTATCGCGACAACTATCGGCGATTGCGGGGACTGCTTGTGCCGCTGGCGATCACGCTGCTGCCGGTGCTGTTGATTTTGAAAGAGCCTGACTTGGGCACGGCATTGGTTTTTCTGCCGGTGTTCTTCGTGATGCTGTTTGCGGCCGGCGCCAAGCGGAAAGACCTGGCGTGCGTGGCGTTGGCGGGGGTTCTGGTGCTGCCGTTGTTGTGGACGCAGATGAGTTTGGATCAGAAGTCGCGAATCACGGCGCTTTTCGACCAGCCGCCGCCGGGACGACGGCCGAGCAACGAGGCGTATCACCTGCACCAGGCCAAGCAGTTTCGGGCGATGGGCGGCGTCTGGGGTAGTTTTTTCGCGGGGCAGCCGACCGATGATTCGGCGGCCTATCGTTTGCCCGAGGCGCGAAGCGATTTCGTCTTCTCGGTCGTCGGCGAACGTTTTGGGCTGCCGGGCATGATCGTGCTGTTGGGGGTGTTCGGGTTTCTTGTTTGGCGGGCGACGGTCATTGCGGCGGAGACGCGCGAACCGTTTGGTCGATTGCTGGCGGCGGGCATCGCGGCACTGTTCGTTGTAGAAGTCCTGATTCACACCGGGATGTCGGTCGGGCTGCTGCCGATCACGGGACTATCGCTGCCGCTGGTCAGTCACGGCGGTTCGGGGCTTTTGGCCCATGCGGTGGCGCTGGGGCTGCTGCTGAATGTCGGAATGCGGCCGGGCTATGAGATGGGAAACGAGCCGTTTCGGTATGAGATCGGGGACTAGGGATCAGGGGCTGGGGACTAGAGATTAGGGATTCGTGGTTTTGATGGCGAGGGAGTCGAAGGAGATTTCGCCGGTCGCGCCGAGCAGGCCGAGACAGAGGATGGCCTCGCGGGCTTTGGGTGGAACTTGATAGAGCCGCCGTTCGCGTTGCCAATCGAACGTGCCGCGCCAGGGGCCGAGGATGGCCGTGCCGACGGTCGCTCGATTTTCATCGTAAAAAGTGATGACGATCGCAGGCAGTTGCTTCGAGTTTTGGCCGGGGCGGACGTCGCGGGCGCGGACCATCGCCGAGACGATTAGTTGCGGCACTTTCCGGCCGTCGATGGCGAAGCCTTGCAGGGCATGGCTGTTGCGGCCGGGCAGCGTGTTCTTGAATGTAACGAAACGCTCGCCGTCGGGGGCGTTGGCGTTCTCGACTTCGAGTTGTCGTTGATAGTGCCAGGCGTTTGGCGTTTCCGGATCGCCGGAGACGCTTTCGAAGTCGCCGTTTTCGAGTGCCGGGCGCGCGGCGTCCGGCAACACCTCGCGGTGATCCTCGGCTCGGCCGGTCATCGGCACGAAGAGCGTCGGCTGGAGGGCTTCGGCGACCATCTCGCCGTCTTTTTTCTTGAGCCGGTAGAGCGTTTGTTGATAGCGTTCGCCGACGGGAATGACCATTTGTCCGCCTTCGCGGAGTTGCTCGACCAGCGCGGGCGGCACTTTTTCGGGCGAGCAGGTGACGATGATCTTGTCGAACGGCGCGTGCTCGGGCCAGCCTTGATAGCCGTCGCCGACTCTCACATGCACGTTTTGGTAGCGGAGTTTTTCAAGCACCTTCGCGGCCTTGCGGCCGAGCGGCTCGACGATCTCGATCGAATAGACCTCGCGGGCGAGTTTCGACAGCACGGCTGCTTGATAGCCGCTGCCGGTCCCGATCTCGAGGATATTGTCGGTCGGCTGCGGATCGATCGCCTCGGTCATCGAGGCCACGACGAACGGCGGCGAGATGGTTTGGCCCTCGCCGATCGGCAGGGCCATGTCGAGGTAGGCGTTTTTTCGCTGGTTCAGCGGCACGAACTCGTGCCGGGGCGTGTCGCGCATCGCCTGGATGACGCGCTCGCTTTTGACGCCGGCGTTGACGATCTCTTCATCGACCATCCGGTCGCGCGCGGCATCAAAGGCCGAGCGAGATTGGGCCAACGCCGTCGTTGCACAGAGTGCAAGAGCCAGCAGTCCAATCGAATTCAGCCGGATAGGTTTTTTGATCACCATATCGTACGCACATACGTACATTGACGCATCAATCCGTCTTTCGTCAGTAGAATTGCATTTTCTTCTTGCGCCGTGGCAACGATGATCTGGTCGGCGGGATCGGCGGAATTCAGACACGGCAACAACGTAGAACGATAGGCGATTGACGGGCTGAGCGGCACGAGTCGCAGCTTTGGCATGGCCAGGGCGGTCTCGATCCAATCGCGCGGATCGCAAGATATTTCAAGCCGCTTCTTTTCCAGCAACTTACAGAATTCCCACACGGAAATCGCCGACAAAAGAATCTCTTCGTATCGTTGCGACGCAGTGATCAGTCGTTTGACTTTGCGCGAGAGATTATCAGGAGACACATTCCACCACAGCCACACGTGTGTATCAAGCAGATATTTCACTTGCAAGCGCTCCAGATTGATTCGCCCAACGACGAGATAACGTCTTTTTCACGAATCAGCGTATGCGCCAATTTGCCGGGAACCGGAGATTCATCGCCGTGCCGGAAGGGAATCACTTCGACCAACGGCTTGCCTCGCTTGGTTACGACAATCGTTTCCTTGGTCCGCGCAACGCGACCGAGGACTTGCAGGGAATGCGCCTTGA
Organism: Planctomycetota bacterium; assembly: GCA_023397045.1. Taxonomy (GTDB): domain Bacteria; phylum Planctomycetota; class Planctomycetia; order Pirellulales; family Thermoguttaceae; genus JAEWUR01. Next base: position 1,272 of record JAEWUR010000262.1, on the reverse strand, counting down.
ACTCGCTGATAGCCATCGTCTTCATCGGATGTTCTTCTCCTTCAATAAATATAGTCAATTAAGATGACCATGTCAAGGAGACCTTTTTTGACGGCCCGCCAAACAGTCCCGCAGCACAACCTGAAAGGAATGGAATGAGATAGCCCTGGGTTCCTTCTCAGCTACAGTAGGCCGGACATCCATGCTTGACGATTGTCAACAAATCGCCGACTATGAGATCCTGAACATCGCCTTAAAATCGCGGTGTCCGCCTACGATCCGGGCAATTTCAATGCCCTCGGCGAACGGCCGATAGACAATCGTCTCATCGGCAGTTCTACACTTGCGGGAAGCGGGTTTGTTCTTCCGTTTCGATGTCGGCCAAAAACTCCTGGCAAGAATCCCCGCTGTATTCCGTGTATTCGTCGCGATCAAGCTGCGCTACACCTGCCTTCACGTCCTGCAAGAGTTGCTCGCGTCGGGCCAACAGACGGAGCCCTTCGCCAACCACCTCGGCGGGATCGTGGTGATCGCCTCTCTGCACGACGCCTTGGACAAAAAGCTCCAATTCCGCAGGGATATCGACGTGGATCATAAAAAACCTCCCGAGAATTATACCATCCACCGTAGATGACCGTGCGACTTCCCGCAAGAACCGAAAATTACCGAAATCTTCGTGTTGTGAAGCAGGCGGCCCGGTTTTTGAAATAATGGTGCGAGCCCCCAAGCTCGATGCCACCGCGAACATGGCCGAATCGTGCCGGTTATAGCGATTGCGCGATTCTGGTCCGCGCGTTGCTTTGGCCCGATTTTTGACATGGCTGGGAAAGAGAAAGTCTTGGCCGGCGGCCGTGGTTGCTAAGTGTTGCTTGCAGATGTACAATGTACATATGGAAGGCCTGCAATTCAACTGGGACGACGCGAAGAATCGGTCGAACCGGCGGAAGCATGGAGTCTCGTTTGAGGAGGCACAAACGGCTTTTTTCGACGATCGGGCCAAAGTGTTTTACGATCCGGACCATTCCGAGGAGGAGGACCCGTTTATTCTTCTCGGAATGAGTTGTCAGTTTCGGACTCTTGTCGTTTGCCATTGTTATCGCGAAAAAGACACCTTGGTGCGGATCATCTCGGCAAGAAAGGCGGATAAATCAGAACAGGCGGAATATTGGTAACCGTTCACGGATTTTGAGGAATTGGTATTGCGCGATTGGGGGGCATGGGTTATGAAGGAGGCATGGCCCATCTGTTTACGGAAGACGAAGTTCGGCAGTTGATCGCCACAGCAGTTGCCGA
>JAEWUR010000245.1 GCA_023397045.1 Planctomycetota bacterium | reverse complement strand
GTTGCAGAACTTGTTGCACCTCGCCCAATTTCATTATGCCGGGGATCAACTCGTCGACTACTGCCGGTGAGGACTGCCGCAATTCATCGACTAGGTGCTTCACGGCGTCGCGCGACAGCAACTCGTCGGCATGCTGACGAACGGTACTGCTCAGATGCTCCGAAATAACGTCGGCCGGCATCGTGATTTGGCCATCGATCGCGCCCCGCGCGACCGCCATATCGGCAATCTTGATGCGGTACTGATTCGGTTCAAGCCGCATGTTGTCGCGCACGCGAACCTTCGGCAGGATGACGCCCATCTCGGCGGCCAGACTCTGCCGAACGCGCTGAATGCGTTCCAACAAATCGCCGCCGCGACGTCGATCGGCCAAGCGGATCAAGCCAACGCCCAATTCGAGTTCCAGCGGATCAATCGTCAAATAATCCTCGACCCGCTGCGCGTTCTTCGTCGCTTCCACGCGCTCTTTGGTCATCGCGACGGCCTTCGCCTTATTCTGACGTCTCGAAAGAACCATCGCCATGCTCAAACAAGCGGCCCCGATCACAAACAACGGGATTCGCGGCAGGCTCGTAAAAATCAGGAGCCCGAGAAAACCGCCCGCCACAGCCAACGCCTCGGGCCGAGAAAACAACTGCCGCACGAATTCCTTCGGCAGGTTGCTTGGCTGGCTGCTGCGCGTGACCAGCATGCCGGCCGAGAGCGAAATCAGAAACGCAGGCACTTGGCTCACCAAACCGTCGCCGATCGTCAGCGTCGTATACAGTCGAGCGGCATCGCCCAGGCCCATGCCCATGCTGAACAGCCCGATGAACAGCCCGCCGACAATGTTGATCACGATAATTGCCAGGCCGGCAATGGCATCGCCTCGCACGAACTTGCTGGCGCCGTCCATTGCGCCAAAAAAATCGGCCTGTTGCGTAATCTCTTGGCGGCGGCGCTGTGCCTCGCGCTCGTTGATCACGCCGGCGCCCAGGTCGGCGTCGATCGCCATCTGGCGTCCCGGCATTCCGTCGAGCGTAAAACGCGCCGCCACTTCGCTGATTCGCGTCGCCCCCTTCGTAATGACCACGAACTGGATCAACACGATGATCGAGAAAATGACCAGCCCGACGACGATATTGTCGGCCCCGGTCGTCCCGCCGGTGACAAACTGCCCAAACGCTCGAACGACCCCGCCGGCCGCCAAATCGCCATCGCTGCCAGCCCTCGTGAGAATCAGCCGGGTGGTCGCCACGTTCAGCACCAAGCGAAACAGGGTCGTGGCCAGCAATAGTGACGGGAAGACGCTAAACTCCAACGGCGTCCGAACGTAGAGCGTCGTCAGCAACATGACCACCGCGACCGTAATGTTGGCCGCCAAGAACAAATCCATCAATCCCGCCGGCATCGGCACCAAAATCACCAGAACGCTGGCGATCATGCCGATAGGAAGGATCAGGTCTTGGATGCGAGCCAAGAGGCTTGGCGACACGTTTTGAGTCACGGTGGCAGACGACATTTCTTCCTAATACAGTTCAAAACTGCGATTCACCGCCTGCTATCCCAGGGGAAACCAGGCTTTTTTCGGGGGATCGACGCGCGACGTTGAATGCGAAACCGTACAACTCCCCTAGGTGAGAAAAGGTGCGGAAAAGTACCCAATCTCGGCGAGATTGTCCAGAGCAATGAGGGCTCCGATTGGCAGAAGAGGGGGGATGTTGCCCCAACGCCGAATTTGCTACGATACTAGGCCAGTGTGCATAGGATAACACACATGGACAGCATAGGTAACATATGCCGACTGGACAAAAACCATGAGCGGCATGCGACGTCTGATAGCGAGATGAAACAGGAAGATAACAAAAAAGACAATCAAACAACCGAGGAGAAGACCGGCTACAAGGATCGGTTCTGGATTCCCCGGTTTTGGGATGGCATGGGCGTCAGCGGCTGGTTCCCGCTGGTGGCGCGCAATCGGTTCGTCATTTCGCCGATCTGCATCGGCATGGCGATCCTCATCGGTTTCCTGAGCATCGTCAACTCGCTGCTATGGCTCATCCAAGCCGCCGTGTTCGGCCGTCGGATCGACCGGACTAACATCGAACACGACCCGATTTTTGTCATCGGCCACTGGCGATCAGGCACCACCCTGCTGCACGAACTGTTGGTCCGCGACCCGCGACACACCTTCCCCGACACGTATGCCTGTTTCGCCCCAAACCACTTCTTGGTTTCCGGCTGGATCTTCAAGCCGTTCCTCAAGTGGCTGCTGCCCTCCAAACGGCCGATCGACAACATGCCGGCCGGTTGGGACCATCCGCAGGAGGACGAGTTCGCCATCTGCAACATGGGCCTTCCCTCGCCCTACCTGACCATCGCGTTTCCCAATCATCCGCCGCAGTGCCAGGAATACCTCGATTTCCAAAACGTCCCCGAGGCCGATCGGAACCGCTGGAAAAACACCTTCCTATGGTTCCTGCGCTGCATTACGTTACAGAATCCAAAGCGAATCGTCTTGAAATCGCCGCCGCACACCGCTCGGATTCGCGTTCTGCTGGAGATGTTCCCGAAGGCGAAATTCGTCCATATCGTGCGGAATCCCTACTCCATCTTCCCCTCGACCGTCAACCTTTGGAAACGGCTCTATCAAGACGAAGGGCTCCAAGTGCCCACGGGCGCAGGACTCGAAGACCATGTCTACGATACGCTCAATCGGATGTACGATGCGTTCGAACGCGACCGCGAACTGCTCGGACCAGGCCAGTTCTGCGAGGTCCGTTTCGAGCGGCTCGTCGCCGATCCGCTGGCCGAAATGCAGCGCGTGTATGACGAGTTGGAGTTGAACGAGTTCGACGCCGCCCGGCCCGGCATCGAGGATTATTTCGCCGGCCAGAAGAACTATAAGAAAAACCGGTTCCAGATGACGCCCGAAATGCGGGCCGAAATCGCTCGCCGTTGGAGCAAGTTCTTCGAGAAGTACGACTACCCCGTCGACGACGCAAAAACCTCGCAAAAGACGGCCGTTTCTAACCCGTGTTTCTCACCACCGTAGGTTATGCTTGAGCATAACCCATCGGCCGCCGGCGTCTCGTTATGCCGAAGCAACACACGGCCTCAAGGATCGGTCGCTCGCCGCTCGAACACCTTCCAACCTTCCGGACCGTCCATCTCTCGATACGGCTCCAGCATCGCCTTCCCACGACCGGCGAAGAACAGATAGTCGTACAGGTTGAATCCCTTCGGTAGGCCGACCGACTCCCGGCTACTCTCGATGAAGATCAGACGCGGTCGCCGCTGAACCGCGTCTTCTTCCAACTCCTCCAGAAACTGGTGCTCTTCGAGCGGCGCAACGTCGTTCGGACGATAGACCGCCTGCGAGTCGTTCGGCGCTCGCACCCCGGAATAGAGGCAAGCGACCGGAAACGAAAAAAGGTATCGGCTGCCCGGTCGACGCCCGGTTTGAACCAACAGCGGATAGGCAGGCTCGGGCAACGTCGAAATCACGAGAACCCGATCGCCGAGCTTCGACCGCTCGACAACGATCCGCCGCAACGCCGCGACCTCGGCCGAATCTCCTCGGGTATATTCCCGCACCACGAACCAGGAACCGATGACGCTCGACAGCGTCAGGATGGCAATCGCCCACTGCGTCACGCTGAGCCCCGAACGCCGTCGCCCAACCGCCCACTGTTTTGCGCCCTCAATCGTCAGTAGCACCAGGCACAACACGCCGGCCGTATTTAGCGGAATCCGGTGGCAACTCCACCCCTTCTTCTGCAGAAAAACCAACAGCAGCGACATCCCGGCCAACGACGCCAACGCCCCAAAATACTGCCGCAAGTGCGCCCGCCGTTGCACGCAGACCATTCCGGCCGTTACGACCCCTGCCGCCGCAAGCAGCGAGACGGGCGATTCCAACACCGTCGCCATGATCCTCTCATACGTCGTGTTGTAGGCGCCGTAGCCATAGTTGACCAACGGAAGCCACCGGCTGAAATAACCTTCGCGCATCGCGGCGGGAACCATGAGCCAATGGAGCAGGAATCCCGCCGTCGCAAGAATCAACCCGATAATCTCCGGCTTCGCAAGCACCCTTCGGCCGCGCAACGTGAACAACATCACCAACTCGACGTTCACCGCGACCAGAAGAAACAACGGCTTCAAACTCGCGCCAATCCCCGCCTGAAGACCTAGCAGAACCGCCAATCCTTCCGAGGCCTCACCGCCCCGGTAACGCAAAATCCGGAGAAAAAGAAACGGAATATAGAGCAAGACGAAAAGATGTTCGCTCTGACCGACGTCGCAGCGCCAATCGACCGCAAAATAGGACGCCACCCAAGTAATCAGCAATAACATGCGCCCCGCCGCCGGCAAACCCATCCGCTTCCGCCCCAGCAGGTAGAAGAGTTCCAGGGTCGATATGGCAACGAGAAACACGATCAAAATCAGCAGGATCGGAATCGGCG
>JAEWUR010000225.1 GCA_023397045.1 Planctomycetota bacterium | reverse complement strand
CAGCGGGCTGATGTAGAACGTCGGTTGCAGCAAGTCGATCGGCCCATCGTAGCGGCGGCGAATCGCACGGTTCGTTTCCACGGGGCCTTCCGTGACGACATAGTCGGCCATGCCGGTCCGGGGATAGATCCGCACGCCCAGCCCGGCCCCGATGCAGTCGGGCTCGATCGATCGGAAGAACTCGATGCTCTCGGCGAGCGTCTCCGGCGTCTCGCCCGGGCCGCCCAACAGCAGATCGAGCATCACCGCGATGCCATTCTCGCGGCACAATCGCACCGCCCGGGCAAGATCCTCCTTGCCATGCGGCTGCCGATACGTCGCGAGCATCGCCGCATTGGCCGAGTCGCTCGTGAAATTGATCCCGACGCAACCGGCACGCCGCATCCGCCGCGCCATGTCCTCGTCGAACGGCACGACGGCCAAATATCCATACCACCGCACCTTCGAGCCCAGCCCTCGGCGGATCAACTCGTCGCAGACATCCCGGGCGTGTTCCGGCGGCAGGTTGAACTCGGCGTCGCACAGGTGCAGCACGTCGACGCCTTGCGCCAACAGCGACTCGACCTCGTCGGCCACGTCGTCGGGCGAGCGGCGCCGCGCCACAAATCCCTTGGCCAGCGGATCCGCACAATAAAGACACCGCCGGCCGCAGCCGCGCTTCGTCTCGATGCCGACCTGCCCGCCACGGCGAAAATAGGACGCGTTATCGATCGCATCGCGCTCGGTCGGCACGTCGAGGATCGGCGGCCAAGCGGGCGGATTCTCGCGCCATGCGTCGTCGTGCCACCAGATCAGGCCGGGCACGCGTTCGAAACCGCCTCGGCTGCAAACCGCGTTGTGCAACGCGACGATTGCCTGCTCGCCGTCGCCCCGAATGCCGAAATCGGCCCCGACGCGCTCCATGATTTCGCGTGCGAAGATCGAAAACCCGACCCCGCCCAACACGATCGGCGCGTCGGTCTGCCGTCGGATCGCGGCAATCTGCCGCTCCAACTCCGGAATGAACGACGCCGCACTCGGCCAGAAGCAATCGTCGGTGTTCCGGAACGATAGGCCCACCAGATCGGGCTGACATCGACCGACGCCCTCGGTCAGCGCGGCGTCGAGCTCGTCGGCCAGGCAAGGGTCGAGCACCAGCGTCTCGATGCCCGCCCGACGTGCGGCCCCCGCCACATAATCGAGTCCCACCGGCGCAATCGGCGGCAACATCCGGGTCGTGTTGATCAGCAGCAGCATAGCCGCATGATAATGCCAGCCGCCGAAACGGGAAAGTGCCGGAAGAAACAATCGGCAAAGAACAACCCGTGTAGCGGGCGGGCTTGCCCGCCGCTTTCCTGCTTCGCCGCTTCCCCCTTCCCCCGTCCGCTCTCCCCCCTTATACTCAACCTCCATGCGACTGATCATGTTGGGCACCGGGCCGTTCGCCGTGCCGGTTTTCCGTGCTTTGTACGACACCCGCCACACGGTCGTGGCGCTGGTCACCGCTCCGTTGCGCTTCCATCGTGGGCGGCCGGTCGAGCCGATCTCGCCGATCCGCGCGATCGCCGACCAGCACGGCACGCCGATCTTCGATCCCGAAAAGTTGAACGCCCCCGAGGCCGTCGAACATCTGGCGAGTTTTCGTGCCGACCTGATGGTCGCCTGCGATTATGGCCAGATCCTTTCGGCCGACGCATTGGCCGCGGCTCGACTGGGCGGCGTCAATCTTCATGCCGCGCTGTTGCCGAAATATCGCGGCGCCGCGCCGATCCATTGGGCGATCTATCACGGCGAGACCGAGACCGGCGCGACCGTGATCCACATGACGCCGAAGCTCGACGCCGGGCCGTGCATCGCGCAGGTCCGAACGGCCATCGATCCCGACGAGACGGCCGAGCAACTCGAATCGCGACTGGCCGAACTCGGCGCGCCGCTGGTCTGCCAGGCGATCGACCTGCTCGACTCCGGCCGCGCAGAACCACTGCCGCAAGATTCCTCGCTTGCCAGCCGCGCCCCTCGGCTGAAAAAAACCGACGGCCTGATCGATTGGACTCGTCCGGCCGCGGCCGTCAAAAATCACATCCGCGCGATGGAGCCGTGGCCGAAAACCCACACGTTTTGGCATCGGCCTGGCGCTGCGCCCGTGCGGCTGATCCTCGGCCCGGTGTCGATCGACGAAAACCAAACGGTCTCCTCTCCGCCCGGTGTGATTCTCGAAGCGGCCGCCGGCCGTCTCGCGATTGCCACCGGCCGTGGGATTGTGATGCCCCAAAGCATCCAGCCCGCCGGCAAGCAACGCATGTCGATCGACGATTTTCTGCGAGGCTACCACCTCAAGCCCGGCGAGCGGCTTGGGCCCGAATAAGTCTCTTTGGGTGAGTGAGGGCGGCCGCAACGAGTCTCCCCTCTCCCGCAAGCGGGAGAGGGGTAGGGGGTGAGGGCGGCCGCAAACAACCGAAACGCCTCGTTCTGCATTTCTCGCCCCCCGTCCCCCGCCCCCCATCCCTCTGCTAGAATAGAGTCCATGCCTCGCCGTTGCTACATCCAGACTGTCGGCTGCCAGATGAACGTGCTCGATAGCGAGTTGGTCGCGGCCGACTTGCTCCGCGCGGGCTACGAGATGGTCGACAGCCCCCGCCAGGCCGATCTGATCCTGTTCAACACGTGCAGCGTCCGCCAGCATGCCGAGGACAAGATCTACAGCGCCCTGGGCCGCCTGAAGCCGATCAAAGAGGAACGGCCCGAACTGACCATCGGCGTCATCGGCTGCATGGCCCAAAAGGACGGCGAACAGATCTTCCGCCGCGCCCCGCACGTCGACCTGGTCCTCGGACCGGGCCAACTCGGCCAACTGCCCGGCCTGCTCCGGCGCATTGCCGCCGGCGACGGGCCGCAGATCGAATTGAGCCTCGACCGCTCGGCCGGCGATCGGCAATCGATCAAACAGAGCTTTGTCCACCTCGACTCCGACCGGCCAGCCGCCACGCGGCGATTCCCCCAGCAGGCGATGGTTCGGGTGATGTTCGGCTGCGACAAGTTCTGCACCTATTGCATCGTGCCCCGGGTGCGCGGACCCGAGCAGAGCCGGCCCGCTGGTGAAATCGTCGACGAAGTCCGGCGCCTGGCTGATGGCGGCTGCCTCGAAGTGACCTTGCTGGGCCAGACCGTCAACAGCTATCGCGACACGACCGGCGGCGCGACCGTCCGTCTGTCCGATCTGCTCTACAAGGTCCACGACATTCCCGGAATCCGGCGGCTGAAGTTCGTGACCAACTATCCGAAACACATGACCGACGACCTGTTGCAGGCGATGCGCGACCTGCCGAAGGTCTCGCCCTATCTGCACGTGCCGGCGCAGAGCGGCTCGAACGCCGTCTTGCAGCGGATGAAACGGGCGTACACCGTCGAAGAATATCGCGAAATGCTCGACCGCATCCATGCGACGGTGCCGAACGCGGCAATCACCAGCGACTTCATCGTCGGCTTCTGCGGCGAGACCGACGAGGAATTCCGGCAGACGGTCGACATGGTTCGCGACGCGCGCTTCAAAAACAGTTTTATCTTCAAGTACAGCACCCGGCCCGGCACGAAGGCCGCCGAACTGTTCGACGACGACGTGCCCGAGGCCGTCAAGCGGCGGCGCAACAACGAACTGCTGGCCGTCCAGGACGCGATCAGCCTGGAAGACAACCAGCCTTTCCAGGGCCGGACCGTCGAGGTGCTGGTCGAAGGACCGAGCAAAGTCGCGCGAAAAAAACCGTCCGAGAGCGACATCGTTCAACTCGTCGGCCGCACCACCTGCGACCGGATCGTCGTTTTCGACGGTCCAATCGCATTGACCGGGAAGATTCTGCCCTTCGTCATCGAAAAGATTGACGCATTTACACTTTTTGGAAATTGTCCGGAATCGGCTCATCTCGCGCAACCGTAAACGACTTCGGTCGACGCCATAGGGGATGTTCCATGTCAACCCGACGGTCTTTCGTACTGATCGTGCTGCTCATCCCGGCAATGATGCCCTTTGGGATGTCGTCGGCCGACGAATCCGATCCGGTTGCCGCGAAGCCGCAGGCCGACGTCAAGCGACGGCCGAAAATCACGGCCTCAAAGGAAACGACCTACATCACCGAGCCGCTCGATGCGGATGGTTATGTCGATTATCTGGCAGCCATCAATCGGCGTATCTCCGAAGGCGTCACGCCGACGAACAACGC
>JAEWUR010000194.1 GCA_023397045.1 Planctomycetota bacterium | reverse complement strand
ACGTTGTTTCGCAAGCCTTCCATGGCTTTTCTCCCTTGATTTGGCGGAAAATAGGTAAACCTCCTCCACGGGCAGTCCTTATACCCGATTTTCCACCCACAACCAAGACGCTCACACCAACCGGCATTTTTCCCAAAGCCGTACTGGTACACCCGCTCGCGCCGATTTATAATACGCGGTTTCCCCCTGGAGAGTGGTCTATGACGCGATTGGCTGACGAAAAGGTCCTGGTGCTCGACTTCGGCTCGCAATACGCGCAGTTGATCGCGCGACGCGTGCGACAACAACACGTCTACTGCGAAATCGTCCGCCATGACATCACGGCCGCCCGCATCCGCGAGTTGGCCCCGAAGGGCATCATCCTCTCCGGCGGTCCGTCCAGCGTCTACGAGCCAAACGCGCCAAAATGCGATCCCGAGATCTTCCGACTCGGCCTGCCGGTCCTCGGCATCTGCTACGGCCTCCATATCACTTGCCAAGCACTCGGCGGGGAAGTGCAGGGGGCCCCGACGCGCGAATACGGCCGAGCCCATTGCCGGCTGACCGCCTCCAACGAATTGTTCGCCGGCATCCCCGATGAGTTCGTCGTCTGGATGAGCCACGGCGACCAGGTCTCTCAGTCGTCGAACGAATTCGAACCGCTGGCCTCGACGCCCACCTGCCCGTTGGCCGCCGTCAAACATCGCTCGCTGCCGATCTACGGCCTGCAATTCCACCCCGAGGTCACCCACACGCCGCTGGGCGCAACCATCCTCGGCAACTTCCTGTCGGCCGTCTGCCACTGCTCCGGCACGTGGAAACTCGGCGACTTCGCCCGCGAAACCATCGACTCCGTCAAACAGCGCGTCGGCAGCAGCCGCGTCATCTGCGGACTCTCCGGAGGGGTCGATTCCTCGGTGGTCGCCGCGCTCCTGGCACAAGCCATCGGCCCCCAACTCTCCTGCATCCTCGTCGACAACGGCCTGCTCCGAAAGGACGAGGAAGAATCCGTCATCCAGGAGTTCTCCGACCACTTCAAGACCGACCTGCACGTCGTCAAAGGCGAAGAAAAGTTCCTCAAGGCGCTCGCCGGAGTGGTCGATCCGCAAGAGAAACGTCGCCGCATCGGCCACGCGTTCATCGATTGCTTCGCCGATGAGGCCGCGAAGATCGAAGACGCCCGATTCCTGGCCCAAGGCACCCTCTACCCCGACGTAATCGAAAGCGGCGGCTCGCCCGACGGGCCCGCCGCGACCATCAAACTGCACCACAACGTCGGCGGTCTGCCCGACGACTTGGCCTTCGAACTGATCGAGCCGCTCCGCGACCTTTTCAAGGATGAAGTGCGTGCACTCGGCCTCCAACTCGGTTTGCCGGAAGACATCGTCTGGCGTCATCCGTTCCCCGGCCCCGGTCTGGCCGTCCGTTGCATCGGCGAAGTCACCAAGCCGCGGCTCGACACGCTCCGCGAGGCCGACGCCATTACCGTCGAAGAAATCAAACAAGCCGGCCTGTATCGCCAAACAGCCCAGGCGTTCGCCGTCTTGCTGCCCGTCCAAAGCGTCGGCGTGATGGGCGACGCCCGAACCTACGCCGACGTCGTCGCGGTCCGCTCGATCGATACCGAAGACTTCATGACCGCCGACTGGAGCCGTCTGCCCTACGACCTGCTGGCCCGAATCTCAACCCGAATCATCAATGAAGTCAAAGGCGTCAATCGCGTCGTCTACGACATCAGCAGCAAACCACCAGCCACGATCGAATGGGAGTAGCAATTAGCAGTCCGAAATCCAACGTGTAGCGGGCGGGCTTGCCCGCCGCTTAAAAAAAACTTCCGTTATGCCCAAAAAACCAACCGAACCGTCGTCCGACCAGCCGAGCTTCGAAGACGCTCTCAAACGGCTCGAACAGATCGTTCACTCGCTCGAAGAGGGCGACCTCGGGCTTAACCAGTCGCTCGAACGTTACGAGGAAGGCGTGAAGTTGCTGCGGCAATCCTACGACTTGCTGCAACGCGCCGAACGCCGGATCGAACTGCTCAGCGGCATCGACGCCGAGGGCCGTCCCATCACCGAACCGTTCGACGACACCGCGACCTTCGACAAAGCCGAGCCCGGCAAGAGCCGCGCGCGACGCCGCTCGGCCCCCGTGAATGAGCCATCGGAAAAGAATGGTTTAGCGGCCGACGGCACGTCGGCCAACGATCGCCCCACGTCGTCGCAACGCCGACTGCTAAGCGATTTGGATCAATGAACCACGACGCCTCTTCTTTCGCCAAACTCGCCAAAACGCTCGGTCCAACGATCGACGCAGCGCTCGATGCCCGAACGATGCTCGGCCTCGGTTGCCCCACGCAACTCCGCGAGGCCATGCGCTACAGCCTCCTGGCCCCAGGCAAGCGTCTCCGGCCGATGCTCGTCCTGCTTGCCGCCAAGGCGTGTGGCGGAACCATCGACGCCGCAATGCCCGCCGCCTGCGCCGTCGAAATGATCCACTCCTACTCGCTCATTCACGACGATCTGCCGGCCATGGACGACGACGACCTCCGTCGCGGCCGCCCAACCTGCCACAAACAGTTCGACGAGGCCACCGCCATTCTCGCCGGCGACGCCCTCCTGACCTTGGCCTTCGAGACGCTCGCCCGAGAGATCCAGCCGCCGTCGGTTGCCGCGGCCTGTTGCGCCGCGCTCGCCGAAGCCGCCGGACCATGCGGAATGGTCGGCGGACAAGCCGACGACGTGCAAAATGATCCGTGCGGAATGATGAATGGGGAATGTCCGAACAACGACATTCCCCATTCAGCACTCAGCATTCAGCATTCTCGCCTCGAATCCATCCACCGCCGCAAAACCGGTGCCATGATCGAAGTCTCCCTCCGGCTCGGCGCGATGACCGCCGCAGCCGAGCCCGATCGTTTGACCGCATTGGTAGAATACGGCCGGAAAATCGGCATGGCCTTCCAGATCACCGACGACCTTTTGGACGTAAAGAGTACGGAGGCCGCGATGGGGAAACGCGTCGGCAAGGATGCCCAGCGGGGAAAACTCACCTTCCCGGGGGTACTTGGCATCGACCAAAGCACGCAATATGCTGAACAGTTGATTGATCAGGCGTGCCAACTCCTCCAGCCCTTCGGAAACCAAGCCGACGGGCTCCAGGCCATCGCGCGGTATGTCCTGGAAAGGAACCGGTAATGGATAAACTTCTCTCGACGATCAACTCGCCGAACGACCTTAAAAACCTATCACACAAAGAGTTAGATACCCTCGCATCCGAAATCCGCGAGGCCATCTACCGACTCGCCGCCACGCGAACCGCCCATTTCGCCTCCAACCTGGGCGTCGTCGAACTCACCCTCGCCCTCCACACCACCTTCGACTTCAGCCGCGACCGACTCATCTGGGACACCGGCCATCAGGTCTACGCCCACAAAATGGTCACCGGTCGATACGACGAGTTCTCCACCATTCGGGCCAAGGGCGGTTTGATGGGCTACCCGAATCCGGCCGAAAGCGACTACGACCTGTTCATGACCGGACATGCCGGGTGCAGCGTCGGCACCGCATTGGGTATGAAATGCGGCGACGATCTGATGCGACCGGAGGAACAACGCCATGTCGTCGCCGTCGTCGGCGACGGTGCGTTCCCCTGCGGCGTCGTCTTCGAGGCGATGAACAACGCCGGCGGTTTGAAAAAGAACCTGACCGTCATCCTCAACGACAACAAGATGTCGATCTGCCCGCGCGTCGGCGGACTCGCCGAGTCGCTCGACCGTGTGCGCACGGCCAATTTCTACACCGGACTCAAGGTCGAAGTCCAAAAAATGTTGAACCGGATGCCGGTCATCGGCGACCCGGTCGAGCGGTTCATCTCCCAAGTCAAAGACGCGATCAAAGCCGGCCTGCTCGGCGGAATGATTTTTGAAGACCTCGGGTTCCGTTACATCGGCCCCGTCGACGGCCACAACATCCGCCAACTCCAGAAATACCTGAACATGGTTCGCCAGGTTCAGGGACCGGTGCTCCTGCACGTCGTCACCGAAAAGGGACACGGCTTCCAACCGGCCACCGAAGACCCGACGACGTTCCACGCCCCGGCGCCGTTCGAGCACCAAAACGGAACGATCGTGCCCGTGGCCAAGAAATCCTCCGGCCGCCCCTCCTACACCGAACTGGTTCGCGACGCCGTGCTGTCCGAGATGCGCGTCAATCCCAAGGTCGTGGTCATCACCGCCGCCATGTGCCAAGGCAACATGCTCGAACCGATCCGCGACGAATTCCCCGATCGGTTCTTCGACGTCGGCATTTGCGAGTCGCACGCCGTCGCGTTCGCCGCCGGATTGGCCAAAGTCGGCATGCGGCCCATCGTCGACATCTATAGCACGTTCATGCAACGCGCCTACGACCAGATCTTCCAAGAAGTCTCGCTGCAAAATCTGCCCGTCACGCTGCTGTTGGACCGTGCCGGACTGGCCGGTCCCGATGGTCCAACCCACCACGGCGCGTTCGACCTGACCTATCTCCGCCCGCTGCCAAATCTGACCGTCATGGCCCCCGGCGACGCCGCCGACGTCGAACCGATGATCCGCTGGGCGCTCCATCACGACGGCCCCTGCGCCATCCGATATCCCAAAGCATCGTCCGTCACCGTCGATCGCACCAACGAACCCGCCGAAATCCAACACGGCAGGGCCGAAGTGATCCGCCACGGACGCGACGGCGCATTCCTCGCCTGCGGCGCTATGCTGGTGCCCTGCATCCAAGCCGCTGATCGGTTGTCCGAAGAAGGCTTTGACATGGGCGTCATCAACGCCCGATTCGTCAAACCCCTGGACGCGACGACAATCCTCCACGCCGTCGCCGATTGCCCCATGATCGTCACGGTCGAGGAAGGCGCGCTGCTAGGCGGCTTCGGCAGCGCCGTCCTCGAAATCGTCGCCGAAGCAGGCCTCGACGCCTCCTGCGTCCATCGCCTGGGCCTCCCCGACCAATTCATCGAACACGGCAACCGAAACGAACTGCTGGCCGACCTCGGACTCGATCCGTCCGGTTTGGTCCGGGCGTGCCGGCCTTGGCTCCACGCGCCGGCAAATGTGCCCAGCAGGAACCACGCCACGGTGTGATCCGACATGAATCAAAAAAACCCCGCCCAACGACTCCGAGTCTTTCTGCTGGGCGCCGGCCAACGGCCCGAGGTGCGTGCCGAGGCCGAGCGCCTCCAATCCGTCCTCGAACCCTTAGCCGACGTCGTCTGCTCCGACTTCACCGGAACCGTCGACCTGTCGAACACCGAGGCCGATCTGGCCATCGTCCTCGGCGGTGACGGCTCGATCCTTCGCGCTGCCCACCAAATGCAATACCGGCAAGTCCCCGTCGCTGCCGTCAATCTGGGTAAGTTGGGGTTTCTCGCCAACATGACGCCCGCCGATGTCCCCGGCATCTTGCGCGATTTCGCCGCCGGCCAACTCACGGTACTCGAACACCTCATGTTCGAGTGTTCCGTCCTACGCGACGGGAAAACCGTCCACCGGCAGCTTGGCCTGAACGAGACGGTCGTTCAGGCGGGCTCGCCCTTCCGGCTGATCGACATCGATCTTTGCGTTGACTCAGATCTCGTAACTACGTATAGTTGCGATGGTTTGATCGTCGCCACGCCGGTCGGATCGACGGCCCATTGCCTCGCCGCAGGCGGACCCATCCTGCAGAAGAGCATCCAGGCGTTCGTCGTGGTCCCGCTGAGTCCGCACGCCCTGACAATGCGGCCCGTGGTCGATTCGGCCGACCGTGTCTACGAAATGTGCGTCGCGCGTCCGAACCCCGGAACCTCGGTGGTGGTCGATGGCCGTGAGCTTTGCGGCTTGCAGCCCGGCGATCGCGTTCGGGTCGAACGGGCGGCCCCGCAATTCAAACTGGTCGTCAATCCCGGCCACACCTACTACCGTTCCTTACGCGAAAAACTCGGTTGGGGAGGACAACTCAAAGGCAACAAGGACAACTCCTAACTTGCCGGCGTCTCCGTATCGTCAGCCGCTTGCGGCTTCGCAACGCCCCTCCGAAACAAAACACACTCCATCCGAAACAAGAAAAAACACTCGAAAGGATTCGAGCATGCACCAACTTCTTCGCGGCACGGCGGCCGTCCTGCTCCTGACGGCCCTCCCTCACGTTGTCTCGGCCGAGGGGACTCCAAAATATCTCCTCCGCTATCAATTCCAGCCCGGCGAGACGCTCCGCTGGGAAGTGAACCACCGGACGAACATCCGAACGACCGTCTCCGGCACGACGCAAACCGCCGAAACGTTGAGCATTTCGGAGAAGCAGTGGCGAGTCGCCGACGTCCAGCCCGACGGCAATGCCAAGTTCGAACACAGCGTCGCCTGGGTTGACATGCGGCAGAAACTGACCGGCCGCGACGAAGTCCGCTACGACAGCCGCACCAACGAAAAAACGCCCGTCGGCTTTGAAGGCGTGGCCAAATCGGTCGGCGTCCTGCTCTCGACCGTAACGATGGACGCGAAGGGCAAGGTGCTGCACCGCGAGCAGCCCGAGGGCAAGGCGCAACCGAGCCAAGACCCCAACGCCCAAAACGAAGGCTCGATGACCATCCCGCTGCCCGACGAACCCGTCGCCGTCGGCGACACATGGTCGTTCCCGTTGGACATCGACGTGCCGCTGGAATCCGGCGGAGTCAAACGCGTCAAAGCCATTCAGCAATACGCGCTCGAAGACGTCAAGACGGGCGTGGCCTCGATCCACGTCTCGACCGAAGTGCTTACGCCGATCAACGATCCAGCCATCGAGTCGCAACTCGTCCAGCGCGAAGTCTCCGGCCGGGTGCGGTTTGACATCGACGCGGGGCGGATCCTCTCGCAGCAAATGGACATCGACAAACGAGTCGTCGGCTTCCGCGGCGACGCCAGCAGCATCCACTACGTCAATCGATTCTGCGAAGAACTCCTCCCCGAACAACCCCGAACCGCGTCCCTCGCCAAATAACCATCCCCTCTCCCGCCGGGAGAGGGCCAGGGTGAGGG
>JAEWUR010000125.1 GCA_023397045.1 Planctomycetota bacterium | reverse complement strand
CCGGCACTCTGTTGCATTTCCGCGCGGGCAACGAACCCGTCATCTTGCCTTATCACAATCACCTTCACGGCGACTACACGGACCTGCCGTTGGAATCGCTTCTTCGCGAAGCCGACGAACACATGATGCATGCCATGGAACGGTTCATCAAGTCCGTCAAAGGTCGAACCATCGTTCTGGCGCTCAGCGGCGGCTATGATTCGCGATCCATTCTCTGTGGATTGGCTCGATGCGGACACAAGGACGTCATCTGTTACACCTATGGAAGACACGACAGCCACGAAATCCAGACAGCGCAGGGAATCTCCTCTCGATTGGGCTATCCGCTCCACGTCATCCAATACACCGACGATCTGTGGCGATGGTTCTACGACGAAGGCATTCTTCGCGACTACTGCCGATTTGCCTCAAACGACGCTTCGGCGCCGCACTGCCAGGATCTGCCGGCCTTGCATGAACTGCGACAACGCCAACTTGTTCCCGATGACGCCGTGATTGCAACCGGACACTACGCCGACACGCTGGCGGGCAGTGCGGTGCCGCCCGAGGTGCTCGTCGGCCGGTCGGATTTGCTGGCTCGCGAGGGAATATCCGCCTACTTGATGCGGACAACGTTCTTACCGGTCCGAGCGCCTTTGGATCCCTATCTTCGAGAAAGCATCCTGCATCGCTTTCACGCTTATGCGCAACAATTCGTTGTGGACGATATAACCTCCTTCTGCAGCGTGGCAGACGAGTTTCGCAACCGACACAGGCTGGCAAAATACATCATCAATTCGTTCCGTGCCTACGAATATTACGATTTCGAATGGCGCATCCCGCTCTGGAATCAGCGGCGCGTGGCATGGTGGAATCGGATACCACTCAAATGGCGCACCGGAAGCAAGCTTTATCACCGGTATCTTTTTGATTTTCTCTTCAACCCACTCGGTGTGGGACAAGCCAAGCCGAAGGTAATGCCAAAACGGAGAATACACGCGTATCTCCAAGGAGTCGTTCCCGAAAAGCTCATGGCGGCTATCGAAACCACCTACTACCACCGATTCCCCGCGGCTGTGCGGCGACAGATCAACGCTTTTGATAGCCTTAACGAAGCATTGCTGAAAGAGCTTCCTCCGCAGTGGAGTCACATCCAGTATTACGCGGACATTTCGGGCATCATGGCGGCGTGGCATCTATACGGCAACGCGGATGCGCAAACGGAATGAAAGGCCGACTCCAGGCTCGGCGGCTGATGTTATGTGGAGCAAATAGACGATGAGCAAAGCGATTTTCGCCCCCGAGTACATGGTTGCCATTCCGAGCCTTGCGCAGCCAATGGCATTCTTCGGCCTCATGCTATGCGTCTTCATCTCGTCCGTACTGGCGTGGATTTGGTTCAAGCGGCGTCATTGGTATTACCAGCCATCGTTGATCATGTTTGCCGTATTGCATGTGCTGATTCAGTGGCCCTCGCTCCTGTTTGTCGACTGGGCGACAGAGCATCTCGTGTATCCATGGAAGTTCTTCGTTCTCGTGCATGGATTCGCGGCATCCTACGTGATTGTCGTGATACCGATCTCCCTTCTTCGCGATTCGTCGCTCCGAAAGTTTCACAGGGGGCTCTGCGACCAAATGAACGGGCCGAACGCATGGCCCACGGGCATTATGTATCTCTCTCTCCCGGTGGCAGTGGCCGTGCTCTGTCTTTTTTTGACGCACCTTCCTTTTCGACAAACAGCATTATATGCGTTTTTCATGGATCCCACGCAGATCGGTGTTGCCAGAACCATTGGTCTGCGAGAAATGGACTCGCGAACACTGGCATACCTGTTTTCATGGAATGTCAATACTTTCGGGCCATTCCTGGTGTTTGGCGCGTGTTATTTCTTCTGGAATCGCAAATCGCCCAAAAGAGGCCCCTTGGTCGCAGTGTTCCTCTTGGTGGGATTCCTTGCCATGTCGGTCTCCGGCCAACGCGCGGGGCCAACCTATGCGGCGTTGCTCTCATTCATCGCATTCTTATGCGCAAGGCGACGCAAACCATCAATTGCCATGTTCGCCATCATCGCCATTCTCGTCCTCTCGATACCCGCCCTCATCTCGATCCGGCGCGAGGGACGCGACTGGTCGTGGAGTAAACAGGCGGAATACGTTCAAACAATTCTCTTCTCGCGAATTCTGACAACTCCCACGCAAACGGGAATGCTCTACATTTACGATGCCGAGGCAAATGGACTGTCCGGCGCGGCCGGATTTCGTCCGCTGGCTGTTCTCATGGGCGTTGAGTTTGAGACGCTTCCCTATCGAATCGGCAAGGAATATTCGACTTATAGCGAACATTCGTTTACCAATACCAATGCACTCTTTGAATACTATAAGATCATGGGGTTGTTCGCAATTCCATTTACGGTTATAGGCCTCTTGTGTTTCGACTTCTTTCTTATCTTTTTTCATTTCCCGTCTGTGGCAAGACTGCCCTTCGTCATCTTTTTCGTGTGCAAAGCGATGGCTTTCGCCGGCTCAACGCTGACCGTGATCCTTGTCACCGAAGGTTTCTGGATGTTGCCCGGAATCGCTTTCCTGTGTCGACTGCCCCCACCCCAAAGCCTAGGCAAGCTTGAGGTCCGATCTCGCTCGCTTCTCGGACGGCAACATAGGTGAGACGATCGACAAGACACGCACTGGTTCAATCCTCATCACGCTAAGGAGACTTTCGTGCCATCCCGATATATAGCTTGCGTTGTCGGTGCCCGCCCAAATTTCATGAAAATTGCCCCGTTGCTGCGAGCCCTCCAGAACTTCCCAGACCTCCGCGCCGTATTGGTGCATACCGGCCAGCATTACGACGAGAACCTTTCCGATGCCTTCTTCCGCGACCTCCGTATTCAACCGCCGGACGCTTCTCTCGACGTGGGATCCGGCAGCCATGGGCTGCAAACGGCCAAAATCCTTGAGCGGTTCGAGTCCTTTCTGCTTCAACTAGCCCCGAACGGCAAGCCCTATGATCAAGTGCTGGTGGTTGGAGACGTCAATTCGACGGTGGCCGCCGCTCTGGCCGCCGCCAAATTAAAAATCCCCGTCATGCACGTTGAGGCCGGGCTTCGTAGTTTTGACCGCACCATGCCAGAAGAGATCAATCGCGTGGTTACCGATTCTCTTTCCGATCTCCTGTTCGTCACAGAACCGGTTGGCATGGAAAACCTGCGTCGCGAGGGACACGACGAGTCGCAATTGAAGCTCGTCGGCAACATTATGATCGACACGCTTTTTGATTTGTTGCCGCATGCAAAACAACGGCCCGTACTACAGGAATATGGCTTGCAGCAGGGAAACTATGGTGTTGTCACACTTCACCGGCCGTCGAATGTTGACGTTCCGGAAGTCCTTGCTTCATTGATCGAAGTGTTCATTGAAATGTCGCATGATCTCCCGCTGGTGTTCGCCGTGCATCCCCGAACGCGCAAGCAGATACAAGGCCTCGGTCTCGCGGAAAGAATGGCCCGAACTCCGAACTTGCTCGACCTACCGCCCTTAGGCTACCTCGACTTCCTGGGGTTAACATCCCAGGCAAAGGTCATCGTCACAGACTCCGGAGGCCTTCAAGGCGAGTCAACTGCACTCGAAATCCCATGTTTGACCGTTCGTTCGAACACCGAACAGCCGATTACGGTCGAAGTTGGAACAAGCACCTTGATTGGCAACGATCCAGAATCGCTGAAATCAGGACTGAAATCGGTTCTGAATAACACGTACAAACGGGGACGCCGTCCGGAGTTGTGGGATGGCCATGCGGCCAATCGAATCGCACAAACTCTGGCTGACCATTGACATGAAACCGGCCGATGGCGTTCCGTCCACACTGCATAGGTAAGGGCACACCATGAGTTCTGAACCATTCGATTCCCCATCACGCCACGGACGCCTCGCGCACCATCAATGTCGGGTGTGCCACATCTCATCCGTCCACACCATCCACGATTCTCGCGTCTTTCAAAAAGAGCTGAAATCCTTGGT